>DSDZ01000205.1 GCA_011048475.1 Bacteroides sp.
CCTATATTCCTTACAGCGATCACAGCTCCTGGCTGATGGTCCTGGATGAAGATATGGAATTCTCGTTCCCTCCGGTCGAGTTTCCTGGAACCCCTTCTTTGTTGAATGTATCGCCTTTTGTTAAGGGAGATACGGCATTCATGGCTGTGCTTAATCACTACTTCGGGACCGACACGCTCCCAACGGGCCTGCATCTGTATGACCATCACGGTAGGTTGGTGAGATCGCGTGAACTGACATTCACCGGATGGGGAAACCGCTACTTGGTGGCCGGAGAAGGCGACCGCAGGCCCGTGATCTATTTACTCGATGCAATAAATCAGGAAATCAAGGAGTTTGATGAACATCTGAATCTCATCCGTGTCCGGGAAACGCCCCCTTTGCGCAGCAGAAGTACCCATAATAACCACGATCTTGACAATGATGGAATCCCGGAAATGATATTCATGGGAGAGCGGAGAGGTACTTTCGTCATTTTCAGGAAAGGATTCAAACATCCGGTGACAGCCGATTTCGGGGAAACCAGCTATATGGATTATTTCTGTAGCCTATTCAGGAACGGGGAGGACTTTTTTTATGTGCAGTATCCTGATGCAGGGTATATCGCGGAATATGAGAAGAATCCCTTTTATTATTTAAAATACCCCCTTTGGGTGGCAATGTGGCTGCTGACTTCATTTTTTGTATTGCTGATTTTCAGGCTCCAGACCTACAGGGCACAGAGACAGTACATGACCCGCAGAAAGATAAATGAGCTGCAGATTCTGAGCCTGAAGAACCAGATCGACCCCCACTTTACCTTCAATATCCTGAACGCCATCGGTTCTTTGTACATCAAGGGAGCGGACCGAAGCAAGGCCTATAACATCTTCGTCAAGTATTCTGATCTGCTGCGGCAGGCGATCAAAAATTCAGATCAGGTTTCGGTGTCCATGGAGGAAGAGATCAGGTTCATTGAGAACTATATCGAACTGGAGCAGATCCGGTCGGATTACTCCTTCCAGTGCAATGTGCATATTGATAATGATGTGGACATGCAAAAAAAGATCCCGCGGATGCTGATCTATTCGTTTGTGGAAAATTCAATCAAGCATGGCATCAGGAGGTTGAAACAGGAAGGCAGACTGGAAATCTCCATTACCCGGGCTGACCATCGGTTTGAAGTATCCATCAAAGACAACGGTCCGGGCCTGAATGTCCAGACGGATACAAGGAACGGAACGGGAAAAGGGATGCATATCATTGATGAGCTGATCGCCCTGTTCTCCGAACTCGAAGGCAGTAAGATATCTTACACCATGAAGGATCTGTCCTCTGAAGGGACTGAACGAACGGGGACGGAGGTATTGATTTTAATCCCTGAAAGGTAATCACCACCACTAAATACCAAAGATGATGAGAATTCTGATTTCATTCGTTCTGCTGGCAGCACTGCTGATCCCGAAGCCTGCTCCGGCCCAGCCTTCGGGCGGACCTTATGGTCCCATCCTTCAAACCTATGAACTGCCCGATGTGGCAGGCATGATCTATTTTGTGGCTCCCGACGGAGCCGTCACGGCACCCGGGAAAGATCCGGATACCCCAACTACTCTGGAGTCGGCTCTGGAGCGAGTAGTAACGGGTGATGCCATCGTCCTGAGGGGAGGAACATACCGCACCGGGAACCTGCTGCTGAACCAGGGAATCACCATTCAGCCCTACCGGGATGAACAGCCTGTGCTGAAGGGCACTTTCGTTGCCACCGAATGGCAGAACCTCAGGAACGGGCTGTGGAGGACCTCCTGGGAGCACCTTTTCCCGTCAAGTCCTGCCGACTGGTGGAGGCGCGAGCAGAATGCCAGGCTGACTCCGCTGCACCGGTTCAATGATGACATGGTGTTCGTGGACGGCTGGTTCCTGCAGTCTGCAGGCTGGGAAGGAGAGGTGGATGAGACCTCGTATTACATTGACTACGATGAAGGGATGGTTTATATCGGGACGGATCCGACCGACAGGCTGGTGGAGATCACCGCTTTCAATTCGGCGCTGATCCGGACCACCCGAGAATGCCACGGGAAACAACCTGACAGGAAGGGACCCGTCATCCGGGGGATCACCTTCACCCAGTATGCTTACAGGGCGCTGGATATTGAGGGGACATTCCCGGAGGGGCCGGCCGATGAGTCAGCTTTCGGGAAGGAGGTGGTGGGGACGCTCCTGGAGCATTGCACCATCTCGTTCTGCTCCAGGGTTGCTGCCTATCTGAAAGGAGACCACATGATTATCAGGCACTGCCGGATAAGCGACACGAGCACAGAGGGACTTTACATTCAGAGTTCGAATGATGTGCTGCTGGAAAAGAATATCTTCACCAGGAACAACATCGAACAGATCACGGGATACTATCCCGCAGCGGTAAAGATCTTCAACCAGACCCACCGGGTCACCTGCAGGAATAACCTGGTGTGCGACCTGCCCTTCTCCAACGGGATCTGGTATGACGTGGGTAATGTGGACGGCCGCTTCATCAATAACTGGGTTGAGAATGTGGGGGATGCCTGGGGTGAGATCCATTATCGGGGTTTGTTCCCGAGCCAGAACGGATTCTTTTTCGAGATCTCCAAAGGCGCTGTCTGCGCCGGCAATGTATTTGTCAATTGCGATAACGGGATCCTGGTGCTGAACAGTTCGGGGGTGGAAATGTACCAGAACACATTCATTAACAGCTGTGTGGCCATCGGTCGCGATACCCGAAGTGCGGAAGGGGACCATTTCGGGTGGCATCCCAGCACCGGTCCGGGTGTGGAAGAGCGCTACGGACATGTATTTGTGAACAACCTGCTCACCGCGGACATGAATCATCTGAGGCCGCTGTTGTTTGTCTGGCAGCCTGCTTCCCTCTGTGAAAGGGTTCCTGATGCGCCCCTGAAGCAGATGGACCATAATGTTTATGTGCGTGCAGCTGCCGATGAGGACATCCCCCTGATCGTCTGGAGCCCGGCGGCGAATGAATCCTGCCAGGTGATGCTGGAAACACCGGAGGAGTTGCATGAGCTCTATCCGTCGTTTTCAGCCGGGAGCTGGTTCTTCAGCGGTTACCAGGGTCCCCTATTCAGGAGTTACAGGCTGGGAAAGTACGAGCTCCTGAAAGAGTTCCCCGCATCGAATGTGGCCACCGGGTTGCCTGAACCGGTCAGGCTACTTCTGGGCTACGGGGAAGGGATCGAACCTTTTGTCGGTGCCTATCCGCCGAACTAGTCATATACAATGAATATGTTCTGTTCCGGATCTGGGTTGACGGGATACAGCCGTGAAAAATTTGATGGGAAATTCAGGGAAGGACCGTAATTTTTATGAGTTTCCCGAAACAATACGGGGCAAGGATTGTTGACACTTTGAAAATATCCTTCTGTTTTGACGGACAGCGATTCAGTACAATGACGGGTATCAATAAACAGAAAGGAGTTTAACAATGCAGAAATTCTTGATCGAAGTCCCACACGATGAGGACGTCATCTCATGTATCCAGGCTGTACAGATATTCCTGACCTCCGGATCGCATTTTCTGCGGAATGCGGATTGGGGGTGCAGGGACGGGGACCACAAGGCCTGGCTGGTGGTTGAGGTAAACAGCAAAGAGGAAGCGAGGAAGATCCTTCCGCCCGCATACAGGGCGGATGCGAAGATTGTCGGGCTAAACAAGTTTACCGTTGCGGAGATTGACGAGGAAATGAAGAATTACCACAGGCAGGGCTAACAAAATAGGGGGTTACTCGCTTCGCTCTTAAAGGCTTTTCTTCCCAATTCTCTCGTACACGCAAGCGTGACTCGATTCATTGAAAAGTAAAACCGCCCACTTTCGTGGACGGTATTTGATGGTTTTGCGGAGGAA
>DSDZ01000358.1 GCA_011048475.1 Bacteroides sp.
CAGTCGAACCGGGTGGTATTGGGAAGAAGGCGGTCAAAATGATCCTGGTCGGAGTATGAATAGGAGATGGTATCCACGATGAGTTCACCGCGTTTGATCGCTTCTTTTTTGATCCTGAGGATGTGCAGATCCCGACGGTTCCCCCTTTCATTATTCCCCATGTCACCGATGTAAATGTATTTATTGTCCTGGGCAATATCCTCCCATTCATTCCTGGGCCAACGGGTTGCTTCCAGTTCAAAGAATTCCAGGATGGATCCATCAGAAGGATTGAGTGTATAAAGCGTCCGGTCCTCCTTGTCATTGTGTGCCCAGAGCCGGTCATTCCAGTATGTCAGTCCGGAAATTCCTTTGAGACTGTCACTGATCTCAATGGTTTCCTCAGGAGATACGGGTGTAGATTTGCGGTTGCAGTTCGCTGCAATGGCAAGGATCAGTATGATGAATATGAAAAGTCGTCCCATGGAAGAAGCCTAATGAAATAAGTCGGATTCATCGAAAAACAACAGTGAAAAATCAATTTTAAGCCTGCCTCTGTCAAATAATTCTCCTTTTGTTTCAGTCTCTCTTGGCATCAAGAGAATTAAACCATAACTTTATTTAAGATTAAACGAACCCGGGCTAAGTGTATTGTGAAAGATCAATCTTCTCATAATCAAAAGAGAAAGCATTTTGCTCTATTTGCAAGAGGGGTATTTCGCAAGTACTCCCTTCCGCGGTGGTTGATTTTCCTGTATGACGGGTGGGTAATATTTTTCACCTTCCTGATCTCGTATCTGCTTAGATTCAATTTTGAGCCTGCAGCAGTTGATTTCACCATCGCCATCAGGCAGGCCCTGATCGTGACGGGGGTTTATTATGGTTTTGAACTAATATTCAGACCATTTGCAGGCATTATCCGGCACACCACCATCAGGGATGTCTTCAACATCATTGTCGCGACAACATCATCATTGGGTTTATTATTGGCGCTTACCATCATCAGCAGGCGCATTGGGTCATACGAGGTTATCAATATTCCGTTATCGATACTGCTGATTCATTTCGTGACCGCCAACGCATTCCTGTTGACTACCCGGATTATCATCAAGATGTTTTACGAAATGGTTTCTGTGAAGCCAGTCCACAAAAAGAATGTGATCATTTACGGTGCAGGATCGATGGGAGTGATCGTGTCAAGGGTGATCATGAGTGACACATCGAGTGGTTATCATATCGTTGGTTTTCTGGATAACAATAAAAAACTCCAGCATAAGAACCTTGAAGGTATACCGGTTTATGATCCAAAGAGGCTTACCGGCAAATTCCTGGAGAAACACCAGGTGAAAACAATGATCTATGCAATCAGGGACATTGCGGTATCGGAAAAAACCAGTATCTACAGGTTTGCTGTGAACCTGGGTCTCGAGGTCCTTGAAGTCCCGGCGGTAAACACCTGGCTGAATGGTCAATTACAGTTGACTCAACTGAAAAGGATCAATGTACAGGACTTGTTGAGCCGTGAGCCCATTCAGCTGAATATGAAAAGGATCGCAGACGGATTGAAAAACAAAACAATTCTGGTGACGGGTGCTGCAGGGTCAATTGGTTCAGAGATCGTTCGTCAGCTCACCTGTTTTGATGTTGAAAAGTTGATCCTTATCGACAATGCGGAAACGCCCATGTTCCATCTTGAGAATGAACTCCAGGAGCATTATGGATATGCACCGTTGCGAACGATCCTCGGGGATGTGACAGATGAGATAAGGATGGATGAAATATTCAATGAATATCGGCCCGACATTGTTTTTCATGCAGCAGCATACAAGCATGTTACCCTGATGGAAGAGAATCCGTATGAAGCTGTCAGGGTCAATGTGGGCAGTTCTTTGCTGCTCACAAGGCTGTCCATGAAATACGGGACGGAAAAATTCGTGATGGTCTCAACTGATAAGGCGGTGAATCCCACCAATGTAATGGGTGCATCCAAGAGAATCTGTGAAATGATCGTGCGTGCCAGATCTATGTCAGTTGGAAATACAACCCAGTTTGTCATTACCCGCTTTGGGAATGTATTGGATTCAAATGGCTCGGTGATTCCCATTTTCCGCAAACAAATTGAACAGGGTGGCCCGGTTACCGTGACACATCCGGAGATAAGGCGCTATTTCATGACCATTCCCGAAGCCTGCCAGCTGGTATTGGAAGCTGGTTTTATGGGAATCGGAGGAGAAATTTTCGTTTTTGAAATGGGTGAGCCTGTAAACATTTACAACCTGGCAAAGCAAATGATCAGGCTTTCGGGATATGAACCTGATCTGGATATAAAAATTGAATTCACCGGACTGAGACCTGGAGAGAAGCTCTACGAAGAATTATTGACAAGTGAGGAGAACACAGTTCCTACGCATAACCCTAAGATAAAAATCGCAAAGGTATCACCGATGGATCCTGAAATGGTGATTTCGAATGTTCATTCGCTGCTTTGTTCCTATCATACGATTTCGGAATATGACCTTGTGAAGAGGATAAAGATGATGATCCCGGAGTTCCATTCAACCAATAAAAAATATTTGGATGGCTCGGACGGATCAAGGCCATTTGAAGTAGAAGTCTATCCTGATTAAGAAGTCTTTAATCCTGCCTTTATTTTATCCCGGGTTGTAAATGATGTAATGGCCTTTTTATGACCATTCTTATGTTTGGATGGTCACCCCATCTGCTGTACATGGTTCCTGGAACAGTCAGCAGGCTTTCTGCATGCACACAATCCCTGTGTGGACCTGTATTCTTTGAAATCGGGGACCAGTCCCGGGCCGTCATAACGGATGGGGACCGGATCCTGGTTTGTTGTGGCAGGACCCTGTTTTACACCGGCTGATTCCTGGTTTGCACCGGATCGACCCAGGTATGCAGGGACTCTTTCCCGTCCATGGTGTCTGACCGGTGAGAGGTGTTTGCCGTTCAGGCGGACCGGTTGGTGACTGGCGGTGTCCCGGAGGATCAGAACCTGTTTGATGTCTTCCACACAGGTCATGAACGAATTCAGGTAATGGTTCAGTCTTTCCACCTGGGCCGACCTGCTGAAAACCTTTTCCGCGGCCTCCAGGCAGTTCTGCCGCTTCCTTTCCAGCTCTTCCCTGTGGATCCCCACTTTTTCAATGTTCCGCTTCAGGGCTTCAAAATCTTTGGCCGGCGAGGTCCAGCCCAGGTCATATTCCTCGATGATCCTTCGGGCCTCTCCTTCACCCGAATAGATGATGGGCAGACCGGCGGCCATGGATTCGTAGATCTTGGAGGGGACCGCCCCCGGGAGGTGTTTCACCAGCGGGATCAGGGTGGCCGAGTACCGAGGGATGACCATGGGGACTTCCTCACGGGGGACCTGACCGTGGTAGAGGATGCCCCGGTCGGGATGGGCGGCCAGGAACTCCTCCAGCTTCTTCTGTTCCGGGCCCGCGCCGTAAATATGAAACTCCATCCCCAACTCGCGGAAATCAATCCCCCTGCAGATATCCACGATCCCCTGGGCGACGCCGAGCAGACCGGCATACACGATGGAAGGTTTATCCCGCTTTTTGTTCCTGGTGACAAACTCCCTGTAGCGGGAGGGATCCACACCGTTGCGGAAGAGGAAGGTCCTTTCCGGATTGAAGGTGGCAATATGTTCGATGGTTTCCTGTGACTGCCCGAGGCGGATGAAGGAGCTGCGGTAGAGGAGTTGCTCGATCTGTTCGAACCTCCGGTACAGAAAGCCGTCGGAAATGGCTCCCAGTTCCTTTGCGGTGAGCGGCCAGAGGTCGGATACGTTCAGGACCATTCTTGTGCGGGAGAAGCGGGAGAGGATCTGGCAGGAGATCCCCAGCAGCAGGGGAGGGCTCTGCACGA
>DSDZ01000123.1 GCA_011048475.1 Bacteroides sp.
GTTTTATAACGTGGCTTGAAGAATTTCCTGAATGTATCCAGGTCCATGAACGGCCCGGTGGTCATGCCCAGGTCATCCCCGAACCGGATCACATCCACAAGGTCTCCCACCGCGCGCAGCTTTCTTTCCAGTCCCGCCAGGTGGATCTCCGTCAGCTTGTCCAGCATCCTTGAGAGATTCTCATAATCGGCCAGCAAATCCATCAGCAGGTTGTCCATCCTCCGCAGGAAAAAACCCATTTCCAGGAGCTTGGCCCCTCCAGACATGACAATGGCCCGCTCCGTGGAAGCACGCAGCTCCAGGGTGCGGCTGCGCAGGACATCATCCGGGATATTTACGTATTTCGTGTGTGAATGGGCGATCCAGTTGATGGATCTGAAAGCGTCCCCCATGTTTTCTAAGCTTTCAGGATAACCATCCTCCCAGGGGAACAGCACCTGGTCGAAGCAGTTGCCCGTTGCGGCCATCCGGGACATCACCCTTCCCGCAGGATCCTTCACGAAAAAGGAACCATTGGCATCCTTTTCGGGCCTGAACCAGCCCGGGTACTCCCCCGTGCTCCCGTCCGCCAGGGTGAACGGGTACCAGTCCATTTCCTCCATGAAGAGCCGGTTCAGATCCGTCGCATCCACCCTGAAGGAGTCAATGATTCTCTCGTCTACCATGGCCAGCTGCTGCACCACGTCGAAGACCCTGGCCGGGGTCTCCACTCCAAGCTGTTTCCTGAGCTTGTTATAGGCCATGGCCGAGATCCCGGTCACCGTGGATGCCCCCAGGTCGATGGGGATCCTGTCCGGTTGCCGGTGGCCGATGGTTGCCAGTATTCTTTCCCTGGAGGTCATGCTGTTCAGCCAAAATTACAAATTCTCACCATATAAGCAGAGAACTGCATCTCCATTGTGGTGACCTGTGATTCCCTGAAGGAAGAATTTAACAGTTCGTTTTGAAACACCTTGTGCTCGTCTGTTGTTACCACATTCATGTCAGATCATCATATCTGACAGCAAACCAAAAAAAAGATTAAATGAATTCAGAGAAAAGAACAGCAAGGATCACAGGGATCCTCTATTTAATGATCATCATCCTGGCAGGCTTCAGCCAGGGATATGTCCGCTCGGGCCTGATCGTTTCTGGTGATACCACAGCAACAGCAGCCAACATCATGGCTTCGGAGGGATTGTTCCGCATCGGATTAGCGACCGACCTGACCGCTTTCATGATGGATGCGGTGGTGGCCATTCTTCTGTATGTGCTCCTCAGGCCGGTGAACAAAACCCTTTCCCTGATTGCGGCCGCCTTCAGGCTGCTGGCGCATCCGGCCATTGCCGGCCTGAATCTGTTAAACCACATTGCCGCGGTGCAGCTGTTGGGAGGCGCAGGCCAGGCAGCGTTTTTTGAAACGGAGCAGTTACACTCCCTGGTCACGTTTTTCCTTGATCAGCATCATCACGGTTACCTGATCGCAGGTGCATTTTTCGGAGTGCACTTGCTCCTCCTGGGGTATCTTCTGTTCAAATCTGACCTGTTCCCCGGGGTCCTGGGCATTTTGATCGCCCTGGCCGGCCTGGGATACCTGATTGAAAGCTTCGGGGATTTCCTGTTCCCCGGCAATGAGAAGGTCCTGGGCTGGATCGTGGGTGTCTCCGCCGCGGTGGGAGAGCTGTCACTGACCCTCTGGCTGCTGATCAAAGGGGTCAGGGTACGGCAGGAATCATCCCGGCAGGGATCATCTGCCGGTTTGGGTTAAATATGTTAATAAAAGACCTTATCATCTTTTATTGGGGTACCTTGCCAGGTCTTTAAAAAAAACTTAATCCTATCATGAAAAATTTATGCAGTTTCCTGCCCGGGATTCGCTCTTTCATCTCCGGTGCGGTCATCCTTTTTGTCATTACGTTTGCAATGAACGCACAGGGGCCCATTTCGCCCACCGGCCTGATCGGTCAGAAGGAGATCATCCTGGTCTGGGACGAGGGTCATGACAGTACTGAGAACGTGATCAATTACCAGGTAGCCGGGCTGATCACCGGCTACCAGGGTCAGCCGGACCTGAACCAGCGTTTTGAGTTCGGGGATAAAAAAACGGAGAGTGACGGCTCCTATGGCGACAGGCAGCTGGCTGTGGCTGCAGGTGATTTTAACGGGGACGGACTGAGCGAATACGTGGCGGCCTCCATGGCCGCGAACAACCGGATACAGCTGAGGATCCCCGAACTCGCCGACAGCACGCTGACCTACAGCGATTCCCGGACCCTGCTGGTGGGTTCGCGTGTGGACAATAAAGGTGATGTCCATGTGCTGGCCGGCAATTTCGATGATGATGGTGCCGAAGAATTCGTAGTGGCTTACAAAGACCTGGATCAACTCCTGCATATTGAGCTGTATGATACGGGAGACGGACTGATGCCGGTGTTGAAAGCACAGGTAGCGGATGAGACCCTGGCAGGGAGAAACGCCCATAACGGCTGGGGGATCCATGTACATGACCTGAACAGGGACGGATTGGACGAAGTGATCACCGGTTTCCGGCCCGAATCGCCGGGACAGGGCGTATTCGTGAAGGTTTACCAGCTGAATGGAAGCACCTTTGATCCCAAAGCAAGGGAGCTGATCGACAACAATGTCCTGACCGCCAATTCAGAAACGGTAACCCTGGCTGTGACCGCAGGCAGATTTGACCTGAACGGAAACGACGACATTGCCCTGGCATGGGGCCGGATCGATTCCTGTGATGGCAGGGGGTGTGATGACACTTTCATTTACCCGCTGCAGATCGGGGACGATGAGGCCACGGCTGAAGTTGACGACCTGGAAGCCATCACATTCAATTACTACAACCGGGTGCTGACCAATCTCTCGCCCAATGAGGTCAGTCCGCTGAACCTGAAATCGGGAGATCTGAATGGTGACGGTGTGGATGAGGTGGTGCTGGGCGGAAGCTTCGGAGCGGAAATTTTCGCAGCTGACAGCACCTTTGCACTGATCAGCAGGAACCGTACAGGCAACCATTCCGACGAACCCGGCTATGCGGTGGACTTTCTCAGGGTGGCGGATATCGACGGTCAGGCAGGGGATGAGGTGGTGATCATTGACCATTTCTTCAGCAATGAACCCGGAGGGGAACAATGGTTCACCCTGACCGTATACGGGTTCAGTCCGGAACTGAACAGGGATTCGGTCCTGGCACGCAGAAGCAATTTCGAATCCATCTCACGCGGTTCGGGCAGCAGGTACAAAAGGCATTACGCGCTGGCCGCGGGCGATTTCAACGGCGATAACTTCCGGATCGGGGAAGGTAAAAAATATGTGAAGACAGACGTGATCCAGCCGCTGGTGATCCTGAACGCACCGCCCACTCATTTTGACATCATCGACGGTGAGGTGTACGATATCAATTCCTGCTACAACGCAAATCTGGCCAACTGCGAGCATAAGGCCACTTATTTCAAGGCAGACACGGAGACCAAAATGGTCAATACCCAGGTCTACAGTAACTGGGGCGTCAGTGCGGGTTTGAAACTGGGGGCTTCGGCCTACGGGATCGGTGTGGAAGCCCATATGAAGGCCACCTACGGGGAGAAATTTTCTAAAACCCAGAGTATGGCGAAAACTGTCAGGATCAGCAGCCAGATATCCGCCAGCGGCGACGATCTGATCTACGCCACGGTATGTGACTATGAGGTCTGGGAATACCCGGTCTATGCAGAGAATAATGCATTGAACGGTTATATTGTCGCGCTGGTACCCACTCTCACAGAGAACCGGTGGTTCCCCAGCAAGGAGCGCAGCGCCACGGGCTATATCCCGCGGCATGAGGTCGGGAACATCCTGTCCTATACCCCCTATAA
>DSDZ01000443.1 GCA_011048475.1 Bacteroides sp.
ATCCAGAGCCGCATCCCGAACCTGTTGTGGTAGAGATAGAGCAGGAAAATACTGAGAAGCAAAGAAAAAGGTGTCAGGTCCTGGAACAGTCCACGTGTCCTGGGGATGATCAATCCGGCCAGTCCCACCGTGTAATAGATGATCACGACGGGGACCGGATTTTTTGACCTGATGAGTTGTATAATCCTTCGCATGTGTTTCTATTTGATTTGCTGGTCCACAATTCTGGCGGATGCCAGGCAGAGGGGAATGCCCCCTCCCGGATGCACGCTGCCCCCCACAAAGAACAGTCCCCTGAATTTCCTGAGGAAATTGGGATGCCGGCTGAAAGCAGCGATCCTGCTGTTTGAGCTGTTTCCGTACAGGGATCCCCGGTGCGAGGATGTGCCGGCTTCTATGCTCCGGGGATCGGCAACGAACTCTTTCAATATCAGGGGCTCGACATCGGTCCCCAAATTCCTGCGGAGCTTGTCCAGGATATTTCTCCTGGCCAGGGCGATCAGACTGTCCCAGTCCTGCCCCAGGTTCTCCGGCACATTGATCATCACATACCAGTTCTCCTTTCCCGCGGGAGCATCTCCATGAACCATTTTTGAACTGATAAAGAGATAGATGGTGGGATCCTCATGGATGGTCCTTTTGCCCCTGAGACAGGAGAACTCTTCCCGGTAATTGCCCGAAAAGAAAATATTGTGCAGTTCCAGTCCCGGGAACACTCCATCGATTGCCCAGTAAAAGATCAGCGCCGATGTGCTCCGCTCTTTTCTGAATTGCCGTACCGGGAAGGCGACATCCTCCAGCAGGTCCCTGTAGAAATAGAAGATGTCCATGTCACTGACCACCAGTTCCGACGGATAGATCCCGCCTTCCACGACCACCCCTTTTGCTTCCCGCCGGTTCATCGCCACTTTTTCCACGGGCTGATTGAAATGAAAAATCACGCCCATCCGGTCTGCCAGCTCTTTCATTCCGAGTGCCAGGGAATGCATTCCGCGCTCGGGAAAAAAAGCCCCCAGGTTATGCTCCAGGTGTGAAATGATATTCAGGGTTCCCGGTGCCCGGTACGGATCTGAACCGTTATAGGTGGCATACCGGTCGAACAGCTGTACCAGGTGGGGCGACCGGAACCGTTTTGCATTTGCGTCGTGCATGGTTACCATGGAGTCCAGTTTCCACGCCTGCAGAAGGGCCTTGATGAATTTCGGTGAAATGAAGGTCCCCATCCGGAAAAACCGGCTGAAAATGAACAGTTCACTGGTCAGTTCATAGATCTCACGGCTGTGATCCAGGTGTTTCCGCACATGTCCCACCGGCTCGCCGAAAACCCGTTCAGCTTCCTCCTCGAAGCGCTGCGGTTCCCCGTAGGCGTTCAGGATTTTTCCGTCCTCGTAGAAATACCTCGTGATCACCTCCAGCTTCTGGTAGCGAACGGAGGTTTTCATTTCCGATCCCGCAAGGACGAACAACTCTTCCACCAGGTCGGGGAGCGTAAACAGGGACGGACCCGTATCCCACCTGAATCCTTCCCAGTAAATGGTACCCAGCTTTCCGCCGGGGGCATCCGAGCGCTCAAAAACAGTCACCCGGTAATCCCTGGCAGCAAGCCGGATAGCGGTGGCCAGTCCCGCGATCCCTGCACCCACTATATTTACAGATTTTTTCATCCCGGAATTTCGCGATCGTTAAACAAATCTTCTGTTAATTTGTTTAATGTTTTAAATTCGTAAATAAACAAAACAGACCCCCTGATGATGTTCCGTCCGGAAGCAGTAATTTACGGATAAAATTGATGGTACTTCTACCGGGGACAGCTAAATTGCATGAAATGAACCGGAAAATTCTTGTTGTGGGAACCGGACTTGCGGGGCTCACTGCTGCACTCAGGCTTTCCAAACTGGGTTACCAGGTGGAAATGGTGGAAAAGCACCACCAGGCGGGTGGCAGGCTCAATCAGCTTAAAAAGGACGGATTCACCTGGGACGTGGGCCCTTCTTTCTTCAGCATGAGTTATGAATTTGATGAATTCTTCAGGTTTATGGAGATGGATCCCCCATTTGAGTTCATCCGGCTGGATCCCCTCTACACGGTGCACTTCAGCGGAAGCGGAAACAAGTACACCATTTACAGGGACCTGGACCGGCTGGCTGAAGAATTTCGTCAGATCGAACCCGGCTTCAGGGCAAAGATGGAGCGGCTGCTGGGTTCGGCGGGCAAATTTTTCCACGACACCGATGACCTGGTGATCAAGAAGAATTACAACAGCATGCTTCACTGGCTCTTCACCCTTGCCCGCGTACCATGGGGACACGCCCCGAAGCTGTTCCGTTCCGTGATGAAGGAACTGGACCGGCATTTCACCAGCGACGAGGTGAAGCAGATCTTCTCCCTGGTGGCCTTTTTCCTTGGCGCCACCCCCTACGATACCCCCGCCTTATATACTCTGCTTACCTATACGGAACTGGTGCATGACGGGTATCACAATGTACGGGGAGGCATGTACCGGATCGTTGAGGGTTTGCTGTCCGAGATGGAAAAAAGAGGCATTCAGGTCCATTATGATACGGAAATCGTGGATTTCAGGGAGCATGGCGGCAGACTTTTCTCCCTTACAGACCAGAACGGAAAATCATGGGAGGCTGACATGTTTGTGATCAACAGCGATGCGGCCGGTTTCCGCCATGAGGTGTTCAAAAGGGAGCGCTTCAGTGAAGAAAAGCTGGACCGGATGAAATGGACCCTTGCACCCTTCACCATGTACCTGGGCGTCAAAGGGAAGATCGGGGGACTGGAGCACCATAACTACTTTTTGGGAGATAATTTCGAGGAATATGCAGGCAAGATCTTCAAGAACTCCATCTCCCTGGAAAAACCATACTATTACGTAAATGTGAACTCCAAGTTCAATCCTGAAATGGCCCCCGAAGGGCATGAAAACCTCTTCATCCTCTGTCCCGTGCCCGATCTGCGGTTTAAACCGGACTGGAGCGACCGGGACAAACTGGCCGATGACATCATTGCGGATCTCTCCGAAAGATCGGGATTCGACATCAAATCGAACCTGGTCACCAAAACCATCTTTGATCCGGTAGACTGGGGAAAGATGTTCAATCTCTACAAGGGAAGCGGCCTCGGGCTGGCCCACGATCTGAACCAGATCGGGTATTTCAGGCCGAAAAACATCGATGAGAAGTTCGGAAATGTATTTTACACAGGGGCATCCACCATTCCCGGAACGGGACTGCCCATGGCCGTGATCAGTTCAAAACTGGTAACCGACAGAATCACTGGCGCGCATGACTCTGTATGATATCAATTCGCTGGAGATCAGCAGGCTGACTACCAGAAATTACAGCACCTCGTTCTCCCTGGGGGTACGTCTCCTTCAGAAGCCCTTCCGGCTTCCCATCTATGCCATCTATGGTTTCGTCCGGGTGGCAGACGAGATCGTGGACACCTTTCACGAGCATCCCAAACGGGAGATGCTGGAGGAATTCAAAAAGGATACCTTTCATGCGATCGCGCACGGGATCAGCACCAATCCGATCCTGCACAGTTTCCAGTGGGTGGTGAACAGGTACCGCATCGACCATGACCTGATCCACGCCTTTCTGGACAGCATGGAGATGGATTTGACCGAGAAAGAGCATGACCTGGAGAGTTTTAAAAAATATGTGTACGGGTCGGCGGAGGTGGTGGGATTGATGTGCCTGAGGATTTTCTATGCGGACGATGATGCCGGGTACAGGAAGCTGGTCCATCCGGCCCGGAAGCTCGGGGAAGCATTCCAGAAAATCAATTTTCTCAGGGATATCCGGTC
>DSDZ01000153.1 GCA_011048475.1 Bacteroides sp.
AAATTTAAAAATTTAATCGACAGTACAATAAAAAATCAATCCCTGCGCCGTCGCCGCCACACGATCAGAAGCAGCAGCAGTGCCGCAACGGCCACGATCCCGGCAGTCACCGGCCAGATCCACCGGCCGGTTGTCCGCACTCCTTCATCTGCCTGTTCCGCCATCCGGTCTTTTCGTTTCCCGGGGTCCGTTTCACCAGCCGCCTCCTCCGCATCTTCAGCGGGAACCTCCTCCTGTGCATCAGCGGCTACCTCATCTGTGGCCGCTGCCCCATCCTCCGCGGAGGCGATTATTTCCTCCTCCGCACCTTCTACAGCCACCGGTTCTGCCTGCGGAGGTTCCTGCACGGTTTCCGCCAGTGAAGGTTCATGTGCCATTACCGGCTCCGTGCCCTGCAGGATGAATTTGTTCAGGTGGATGTTCCCCTCCGTGTCTGTCATCGCCAGCTCCACCCGGCTGGTCCCGGGCAGCGGTTCCAGTTCGAGCGCCATCCACACGCTGTCCGCTTCCAGGGTATCCGTACTGACCAGCACCGAATCCTGCCAGATCCGCGTGATCAGCGTGCTTCCCTCCAGCAGCTGCAGGGGAATTGAGAGGATTTCGCCCGCCTGTCCCGTATACAGGGAATCCGTCAGCCGGATGCTGCCTGCTTCTCCCTCGAACACCAGGGGCTCCTTCACTTCGGGCTCCAGCCGGATCTCGCCGGGCAGGGTCACCCCCGATTTGTCCGTATACGCGGTAATGTCCAGGGGCATCACCACCGGATCATGCCCGGGGGCGGAAAAATGCATCCGGTAGATCCCCTGCGGCAGGCTGAAGCTGAAAGCGCCGGTGGCCCGGTCGGGCGATGTGGAAAGAAGGGTGTCCCCGGTTGCGGGGTTCACCACATGGACCACCGCCAGTGCGGGGAGGGTGTCTCCAGCGGCGGCCAGTCCCCCATTACCGACGGTGTCTCCAGCGGCGGTCAGTCCCCCATTACCGACGGTGTCTCCAGCGGCGGCCAGTCCCCCATTACCGACGGTGTCTCCAGCGGCGGCCAGTCCCGCATCACCGACGGTGTCTCCGATGGCTCCCCGGACGGGCTCTTCCGCATCCTTCGCTGTATAGAGGTGACCGGTGACCTGGTACATCCGCGGATTCTCCGGGGAATACACATCCACGTAATAGATGTCATGCCGCCCGATCCCCCTCTCCTCGTCATAGATGGAGTAGTAGGCTGCCTTCCCGTTGTCGACCGGATGATAGAACAGGTCGTCATCGGTGGTGTTCAGGGGATATCCCAGGTTGACGGGTACACCCCATGAGCCGTCTTCGTTCCGCCGTGAGTAAAAGATATCGTAGCCTCCCATGCCGTCATGGCCGTAAGAGCTGAAATAGAGGGTCTGTCCGTCTTCGGTGATGAACGGGCTCATCTCGTTGTGCCTGGTGTTGACCACGGGACCCAGGTTCTCCGGGATCCCCCAGCTCCCGTCCCCCTGCCGGTCCGACCGGTAAATGTCCAGTCCCCCGATGCTCCCTTTCCGGTTGCTGGTGAAGTAGAGGGTCTGTCCGTCGCTGCTGAAGCAGGCGTGGGACTCCCAGAATTTGGTGTTGATGTTCTCCCCAAGCTTTTCGGCCGGAAGCCACCTTCCGTCGGCAAATTCGGAATGGTACAGGCTCCCGATATAATCATCGTCGAAGTAAAGGATCATCTCGGTCCCGTCGCTGGAAAGGCACGCGGGATAAACATCGGCGTCAAATCCCAGTTCGGCGGTGATGTTTCTGGGATAGGACCATTCGCCGCCAGCCATTTCCGTGAAAAAGATCCCGTCGTAGAAAGGGAGTTCCGTGACGAACACCATTTTTTCGCCGTCGCCCGACACCACCGGTCGCGTGTCTGCGTACCGGGTATTGATCAGCGAATCGAGCAGACGGAGATCGATATCCACCGGGATCCGCATCATCAGGCGTGCATTCCTGCAGGCCCTGATCTGTTCGTTCACCAGTTCCCGGTCGTACTCCCCGGGATCCAGGAGCTCCAGGAACCGTTCAAAGCTTTCAACAGCCCTGTCCAGATCCTGGTTCACCATGTATGCCTTCCCCAGGTAGTATAGCACATCGGGCGGGGCCGTCCGTTCCTTGTAGCTGTTCTCCTTGTAATCCGGGTTGATGTGTTCACTGGCATCCAGCAGGTACCGGATGGATTTTTCCTTCTGGTACGGATCGTTCAGCAGGCATATCCCGATTTTGTAATTGATGTTGGCATTTTCGGGATCAGCGCTGTGGATTTTCATGTAGAGCGGAAGGGCTTCGGAAAATTCTTCGAACAGGAACCAGGATTCGGCATCCAGGAAATCGTTGCGCAGCGAGTCTCTCTGGGCGGAAAGGGTGACGGGGAAAAGGAAACACAATGCAGAAATGACCCACAGATACTTTCTCATGCCGGCAGACAATTTTGTTAAAATTAATAATTATCTGGTTTTGAGGCGCTGCCGATTTTCCTGAAGTTCCTTGTAATTATTAACAGGTCGTTGAATACTTTGTAATCCTTCGCGTATACCACGTTGATCTCCTTGATCCTTGAAGGTGAGAGGCTGCCGCTCTGTTCCTGCCTTCCCTCCTGCAGGTGGCTCCCCGGGGTCAGGATCCCATGCTTCAGGGGAGGGAGACCGGAGAGGTCGATGCTGCCGGATTGGAGGTAACCCACCCAGGTACGGTTCCCCGCCAGCACCCGCAGTACATTCTCCAGGCTTCTGAGCGGGGCTTTCATAAAGAAGATCCAGAGGGGAAAAGTGGCCAGCAGGAGGAGGGCCGTCACCGCATCGAACAACCGTTTGCTGCGCCTGTTCGCTTCCTTCCCGATGGAGTTGACATGGATCGTGTACAGATCGCCCGATGTGTTGATGGAGTTGCTCCCGATAATGGAAAGGCTTTCGGGGGGCGCGATCTTGAAATCCACCGGGATCCCGATCAGGCGGGTCATGATCCGGATGATCCGGTGGGAGGGAAGGTCCCTGGAGCAGAAGACGATCTCATCCACCCGGTTGATGCGGACGATCTCGCTGATCTGCTCGATATGTCCGATAAAGCCGTTCTGATACTCCTCGGGGGAAGGGGAGACGAACCCGATGATATCCGGCTTGGCCTGGGTGTCCAGCAGGAGACTGCTCACCCGTTCCGCCTCCTTCTCCTTGCCCACGATCACCATCCGTTTCTGTTTGTTCAGATCGATCTGGTAATCCTTCACCCCGGCCATGTGCAGCAGGATCCTGATCCCCAGCGTGCTGAGGATGGCCCATGCGGAGCCCAGCAGGATGAGCGCCCTGGAAAAACGCCATTCCAGAGGCAGCAGGGCATAGACCACCAGGATCACCAGGGTGCCGATCACATGGCCCCTCAGGAAGGAAAAGACCTGGAGCGGTTTGTCATATCCTCCCGAGTAGTAGAGGGAGACCAGCCACACCAGGATGTAGCCGGGGACCACCAGGCGGAGGAATTCGGGGGGATAGTAGCCGGGCATGTCGAACCGGACCTGTTCCCAGACCGGAAGCAGGAACAGGTATCCCAGGTAGATCACCAGGGCGTCCAGGAGGGGACGGTAGACTTTCCCCAGGAAGCGGCGGGCGATGGACAGGGCGGCCCTGAAGTAGATGGCCAGGTTGATCAGCATGCTGAAGGTGCGGGCCCTGCGGGAAGTGAAATGTTTGCGGGCGAAGATGATCATCGCCTGGTAGAACATCCTGACGTAGTTAAGGCTCCCCTTGCGGGTGCTTTCGCCCTTGTAATGGATAATGGTGGTTTCCGGGAAGTAGTAATTG
>DSDZ01000466.1 GCA_011048475.1 Bacteroides sp.
GAATTCATGTCCTACCATTATGAACGGTCCTATTCTGAACGCATTGAAACAGCCGAGAAGGAAATAAAAACACTGAGCAAGGAACTGTCCAGGGATGAAAAACAGGTCAAAAGACTGGAAAAGAAAATTGAGAGAATTGATAAAAAAATTGCCGGTGCAACCGATGCCCTGAAGATCCAGGAGTTGGAAGCGGAGATGGTGACCCTGAGCTCGGACAAGCAAAGGCTGATTGAAACACTGCCCCAGCTCCGTTCCAGGCTCGAACTGCTGAAGGGGGATGTGAACAATCTGAAGAATCAGTCCCTGACCATTCAGAGCGCCATCATCTCCCTGTGAGCAGGCTCACCGGAGCGCGGCTTTGCTGAGAAGATATTCGGGGATTTCCACGTCGAAGGAGATCTCGTCGACAATAAATTCCGTGCCGGATCCGGTCTTCAGCATGTCCTTATAGACGATTCTCCCCGGATACCAGCGGGAACCGTGTTGCTGAATGTCGGACAGCTCTGTCTTTTTCAGCAGCTGGCCGCTTTTGGCGTACAGCTCTTCCTTCAGCGGGATGAACCGCTGCCGGTCCACCCAGAGCTTCCGTTTCTGGTAGGCGACATCCTCTGTTTTCGCATGCATCTCAACGATCCAGCACTCCCTGTCGTCCACTGTTTCGGATCCCGTCACCACCGCATCATATTTACTGGCCAGGTCCGGGTCTTCCATCATGTCCTCGTAGGAAAGGTCCGATCCCATCACCGATTGCCGGAGCAGATGACCCGACAGCTGGATGGTCCTGTCTGTGGCAGGGGAGAAGATCCAGAGTTGGTCTTCCAGCTTCAGCATCTTTGTTCCCCGCTCCCTGGCCGGGGCAAGGTACTCGGTAAAGGCAGATTCTCCCGCTGCCCAGGTCTCCGATTCAATGGTTCGTGATGTGCGGGGACCATGAATGATCATCTTCGATTTCACATACCTGGATTCGGCCGACATGTTCTGGTCGATCCTGTCCAGGATCTCTTTTCCTGAAGGCTGTGCAGCTGCGATGGATGTGATCAGCAACAGCCCTGCTGTCATATGGATTGTATGTGTCATGCCTGTAATTCTTTAAATAATTGTGCTGTCTGTCGTTTATAAATCCCGATCCCGGCAAGGACAGTCCCCAGTACCGTTGCAATGAGCCCGGGGAAGAAGCCCAGATAGTAAGCGGCCGGGGTTATCTTCGCCTTCATGACCCCCTGCATCATCATGGTGGAGTTCTGCATCATGCCGCTGATATCGATCCCCCTGGCCATCAGGGATGAAAAGAATAGCCCAAACAGTGTGCCTATCACCGAACCTGCCAGGCCAATGAAAACAGATTCGATGATCAGGCTCCTGTATATGTGGCCCTTCTCTTCGCCGATGGCCATGCGGAGACCCATTTCGCCATAACGACGGAGTCCTCCCAGCAGTCCTGAATTCCAGAGGACGATGGACATGACCACCACGAATATGGTCACAATGATCCCCTTGAAATAATCGATCAGGTCCAGGAATCCGGACATGTTGCTCTGTTCACGCAGTGTGGCCATAACAGGGGAAAACTCATCCTGTGGATTACTGTATTTTTCATTGAATGCAGCAGCAAAGGATGCAGCTTCCACATCATCATATTCCCCGGAAGGAAAGTATCCCAGGATCTCCCCGGTGGCATCGGTCATATCCAGCGCCTGCCGGATCCCGCTGATGTCGGCCACCATGCCACCCCGGTCCAGCGCAGCAGTACCGAATTTAATGGTCCCGGATACAGTAAAGTTGGTAATGGACATGGCCCCGTACATGGTGGAGCTGATCAGGGTGACCGTATCACCAGGTTCCACTTCCAGTTTCCCGGCGAACTGGTCACTCAGGATGATCTCAAAAGGAGTCTGCGGGATCCTGCCCTTTACCAAGGATTTTTCCAGGTTCAGCCTTTCTATTTCCCTGCTCTCATCCGACAGCAGGTCCACTGCCATTCCTCCTCCGGGGCCCTGGGTCCTGGTCTCCCCGTTTTCATCGGGCACGTCTACCAGTCCCCCGAACTGGATCCGTTCAACCCATTGCATTTCAGGATATTCCGATTTAAGGGAAGCCATTAGGGCTGACGTGCCGATCAGGGCAAGATCATTGGGTTGCTGGCTCCTGTTCTCGAAGTAGGACCGGCTCATGATCTTCACATGACCGGTTGCAAAACGGGCATTGAAGACAACCATATCTTCCAGTACTCCTGTCACCCATGAATTTGCCAGTACCACCAGGGTTACACCGATGGTTACCACGATGATGGGAAGCAGGCTCCTGGAACGGTCCCTGAACAGGCCTTTCAGATAAAATCTTAACATGGCGTTTTCATTTTTTTGTCATTGTATTTTTCCCCTGATGGCCTCGGTCGGATTCATTTTCGCGATCTTTCTCGAGGGCATGTAGCTGACAATGGTGGTGGCAATGATGACAAGGACCACCGTTCCGATGACCAGGGCCAGGCTGTAATATGGCATAATGCGCTGCGCAGCAGCCATCCCGAATGAATCTGTCCCTTCAGGCATTCCCAGGCCTTTCGAGCCCACGTATAAAAGCAGGGGGATCCCGTAGATGGCTCCCAGCAGCAGCGCGAGGACGGCATGCATGGCCCCTTCCACGGTGAATAGTCCCACCACCTGGCGGCGGGTCATTCCCATGGATATATAGGTGCCGATCTCCCGCTGCCTGCGGAAAATGGAAAGCACCTGCGTGTCGAATACGGCCAGCAGGGCAAGGGCGAGCAGGATCAGATAGAATACAGACCCTCCAATGGATTTGGTCTTGATCATCTGGTCAAGTTCCGCGAAGAGTACATCATGGCCCTGGAATTCCCACCCGGCCACCTCGGCAGGCAGGACGGCATCCTCCCCAATAACCAGAATGGTAGCCTCTCCGGGCATGCCGGTCATTTGCTGTAACCTGTCAAGCGAAATCCAGACCTGGCTGTTATCCACCGCGGGGACGGAGCTGTTGAAAATCCCCGAAATGGTTAGTTCCGTGGCATCAAAGGTCCCGTTCACATCCCTCCAGCGCACCAGAATGTGATCGCCCTCGGCCAGATTGGCGTTTTGTGCAAAACGGGTCCCGATCACTGCAGGGATCTCGTTATCTTTCGGAATAAGCAGGTCTGTGGGAATCGCAAGGACCTCCTGACCGGCACTGATGCCCTTCAACATAATCCCGAGCATCCTCCCTTCCGGGTAGACCGTTGCCTGGGTAACAAGGATGGCAGCGGCAGAACCATTTTCCGTTGCCCGTTCAAACGAAGCCGGCAACGGTGCATGCGCATCGGTCAGTGTGACGGGATCATAGGGATCATAGTTTTCCTGCCAGTACTGCCCCTGACCCACCTCCCACCTGATCATTTCGAACTTTCCCTCTCTCTCCCAGCCCCGGTAAAGCCCGTTCATGAAAATGATCAGCACATAGGAGACCGACAGCACGAATACGATCAGAAAGGTGCGGAGTCCCGCTCCCACGAGGTTTCTGTATGCAAGCTTGAATGCGATCATGACAATGAGATTTACTGTTTTACCCGTTCATCGGAGACGACCCTGCCGTCTTCCAGTGTGATGATCCTCCGCAGGTACTGGATCACCTTTTCATCATGGGTGGCAAAGATGAAGGTGGTTTCGAGTTCCCGGTTCAGTTCTTCCATGGTCCGGAGGATGTGGTGAGAGTTTTTTGCATCCAGGTTGGCAGTGGGCTCATCGGCAAGGACCAGCTCCGGTCTTTTCACCATCGCCCTGGCAATGGCCACCCGC
>DSDZ01000256.1 GCA_011048475.1 Bacteroides sp.
CGGGTTGTTGACTTTCCGGTGAATAATACCTATTCCGTTGCTTCATCCCTGGAGAATTTCGACCTGGGGCATCCCCTGTTCAGTTTCGGTCTCCAGTACAGGGAGGAGATCCGGGAAAAATTCTTTTTCACCCTTGGCGGGGTCTATACCCTTGAATCCCGCGTGGGCTCTTCCCTCCAGTACAGCGTCACCAACACCATATACAGCGGTACCAGCGAAGCCTATCTGAACGATTCGGTGGTTGTGAATCCGGACTATACGGTCATTGAAGACACCATCGGCAATGATTTTACAATGCCTTCAAGGATCGGCGTGGGTTTGTCGCTGGGCATACCCCATAAACTGATCATCACCGGGGATTACGTCATGCAGGACTGGACCGGGGTGCTCTCAGGTGAGAATTACACGCTGACCGGAGCTTCCTCCCTTCACCTGGGGATGGAATTCACACCCGATGCGGAAGCCTTACGGGGGTACCATAAGTTAATGACCTACAGGGTGGGAGGATACCATTCCAACTATTACCTGATGGTCAACGGATACCAGCTCCGGGATTATGGCATAACTTTTGGTGTAGGATTACCGGTGAGAACACTGCAGTCCAGTTTCAATGTGGCTTTCACACTGGGTACCAGGGGTACCACGGAGGATAATTTAATAAAAGAAAATTATGGAATTATCACATTTAATGTAACTTTACACGACCTCTGGTTCCGTAAAAGAAGATATGATTAACACAGGAAAATACGAAAACAGAATGAAACCGAAAGTACTCAGACCCATTTTAGTGAAAGCCTTGATCCTTTTGTTTGTTCTGCCCGGGATGTCGCAAAAGGGAATGGAGGACGGTTCCAAGTACGGAAAAGGACAGGATTCCATCAACTGCATCAAGAACCTTTCACTATACAGGGAATTTTATAAGCACAACAACTATAAGGATGCGATCATCCCCTGGAGGAAGGTCTTCTCCGAATGCCCTGCATCGAGCGAAAGAATGTACGTGGAAGGGGTGAACATGTACCGGAATTTCATTGAAGCGGCACCGAATGATGAGCGGACCAGGGGCCTGATCGATACCCTGATGCTGATTTATGACAGACGTGCCGAATACTTCGACGGAAGGGGAAACATCCTGGGCCGCAAGGCCATTGACCTGCTTCGCTACCGGAGAGATGACATCGATGCCGTGGAGGAGGCATACGGGTATCTGAAGGAAAGCATTGAACTGGAGAAGAAGGAATCCAGGGATGCGGTGCTGATCACTTTCGTCTCGGCCAGCATCACCCTGAACATGGCAGGGAAGATCGACGACAACCAGTCCATTGAAGACTATTTCATGGCCACTGAAGTCGTGGACCAGCTTCTGGGCAGCAGCAGCCGCTGGAAAGAGGCCAAAGCGGTGATCGATGAGAACATACTGAAAAGCGGATTACTCACCTGTGAGGCACTCAATAAATACTTTCAGCCGCAATACGAAGCCAACAAAAATGACAGGGAATTCCTCCAGAATGTGATCACCTTTTATACGGTCTCAGGGTGCGACAGGGAAGATCTGTATGTGAGCGCAGCAGAGAAAATGTACGAGCTGGATCCCGGACCCGAATCGGCCCATAACCTGGCTATATTGTTTATATCCAAAAATGATTACAGGAAAGCCATCCGTTATCTGAAAGAGGCCTGTATGGGCGAAAATATTGAAACGGAGACCAAAGCGGAATGGTTCTATGAGCTTGCGGTTGTCTCCAGCGCCAACGGGGATTACTGTGACGCAATTAATTACGCCAGGCAGGCCACCAACCTGAAGAGCGATTACGGGAAAGCTTACGTGCTTCTGGGGGACGTTTTCATCGCATCCCGAGATAACCTGGGAGAAGATTTTGAAAAACGGACTGCTTTCTGGGCTGCGGCTGACAAATATGCCAAAGCTGCCTCGGTGGATCCCGATGTGGCCAATGAAGCTTACCAGAAACTGAATGATTATAAATCCCAGTACCCCGATAATGAGGAGGTGTTTTTCCGGGACCTGAAGGACGGGGATTCCTACCTCGTGGGGGGCTGCATCAATGAATACACAACGGTCAGGTCCAGGGAATAGGGAATGACCGGCCGGTTGAAACCAAAAAGAGGACGTCTTCAAAAGAGGTCCTCTTTTTTTTAACTTTGTACCCATGGTTCCCCCGGGAAAATATCTGCTGCCTGTATTTATCGCGGTCCTGAGCCTGTCCGCAGGATGCGAGAATGACATCGAAAGGATCCAGATGCTGACCGATGAAACGCTGATGCCTGCAGTGACGGGTTCCAACGTGGAAGTCATTTATAGTGATTCGGCCAGTGTCAGGGTGCAGGTCCTGGCCCCTTCCTTCAGGCAGTTTTCAAACATCGAACGGCCATACATGGAG
This sequence comes from Bacteroides sp., assembly GCA_011048475.1. Taxonomy (GTDB): domain Bacteria; phylum Bacteroidota; class Bacteroidia; order Bacteroidales. Next base: position 2,400 of record DSDZ01000256.1, read on the forward strand.
TTTCCCGACGGAATTGAGGTCTTCTTTTATGATGACTCCCTTCGGATTGAATCGGAGATCAGGGCCGATTATACCATTTATTATCCGGACGAAGGGCTGTGGCATGCCACCGGCAATGTGATCGCCAGAAGGCTGGACAGCGGGGATGCCCTGAACACGGAGGAGCTTTTCTGGGATGAGGGAAAACACCTGATCTATTCAAACGCCTTCACAAGGATCCAGAACGAAGATGGTACGTTTTACGGCAAACGCGGGTTCGAATCTGATCAGGAACTCACGAACTGGCAGCTGAAGGGTTCCAGCGGAACAGTTAATGTGCAGGATGAAGAATAACTTTTCTGCCATATGTAAAGTGATCTGGTTCGTACCGGGCGGACTGATGTGCTTTTTCAGAAGAAAAATGCGGCTTTTAAGACGGTAACCCATGGCATATCTACCTGTGATCCTGGTTTCCATTTTATTCTCCGCTTTTTTTTCAGGCAGCGAGATCGCTTTCGTCTCCTCCAACAAACTGCGCATCGAGATCGACAAAAAACAGAAGAAGTTCTTTGCAGGGATCGTCAGCCTTTTTACGAAGCATCCCTCCCGGTTCATCGCCACCATGCTTGTGGGAAACAACATCGCCCTTGTCATTTACGGGATCGCATTTGCCGGACTGCTCGAAAAACCCGTCGAAGAGATTCTGGGAACGGACTCCCATGTGGTCGTGCTCATTGTCCAGACCCTGATCTCCACGCTGATCATCCTTCTTACCGCTGAATTTCTTCCCAAAACCCTGTTCAGGCTCAATCCGAACAACCTGCTCCGGCTGCTCAGCATCCCCATCCTGATCTTCTATGTCATCCTCTTTCCCGTGACGATCCTGACCATCGGCATCTCCAATTTCACCATGCGCCACCTGCTGCGGGTCCCTCCCGATACGAAGGACCTTCAACCGGTTTTCAGCAAGGTGGATCTTAACCATTTCCTGACCACCCTGCAACCCGAAAAAGAGAGCAGCAGAGAGGCGCTTGAGGATCTCAGGATCTTTAAAAATGCACTGGAGTTTTCACATCTGAAGGTGCGGGACTGCATGATCCCGCGTCCCGATATGATCGCCCTCGAGGCGAACACTCCCGTGAATGAGCTGAGGAAAAAATTCATTGAGACAGGGCTCAGCAGGATCCTCATCTATTTGGACCACATTGACAATGTAACCGGGTATGTGAATTCCAAGGACCTGTTCAAACGCCCGGACAGGATCAGTTCGCTGCTGATCCCCGTGCAGTTCGTTCCCGAAACGCTCCCGGTCAATAAGCTTCTCACTTCATTCATCAAGGAGGGAAAGGGCATTGCGGTGGTGGTGGATGAGTTCGGGGGGACCTCCGGAGTGATCACCAC
>DSDZ01000257.1 GCA_011048475.1 Bacteroides sp.
CATCATGTGGTCGCTGGGGATGGCCCTGGGGATCATCTTCGTGTACCTGACACCCGGATACGCTCCCAACCTGATGAGCTTTCTCTTCGGCAGCATCATTACGGTGACCTCCACAGATCTCTGGTTCATGTTCTCCCTGACCCTCACCGTATTGTTTTTCTTTATCGTTTTTTTCAGACCGATCCTGTACATCTCGTTCGATGAGCAGTTTGCAAAAACCCGCGGGATCCCGGTCATGCTGCTGAACTACCTGCTGATCGTCCTGGTGGCGCTGACCATCGTCCTGAGCATCCGGATCGCCGGGATCATTCTGGTGCTTTCCATCCTGACCATCCCCCAGAACATCGCCAATATCTTCACCAACCGGTTCAGTGTGATCATGATCACTTCGGTGATCCTCGGATTCGCAGCATCCATCCTGGGCCTGGTGATCTCCTATTTCCTGGACATCCCTTCGGGCGCGACTATTATTTTCTTCCTCGTCATCATGTATCTTGCTGCCAGAGTCGTGAAAGTTCTTACTTTTGGGAAGAAATACCCGACTGAAAAGAAGTCCGCCTATGAACCTTCAGAAAATCGTTGAAACCGCATGGGAAAACCGGAACACCCTCGCCCGGGATGAAGTGAAAGAGGCCATTTCCCAGGTGGTGGATCTGCTGGACCGGGGAGAGATACGGGTGGCCGAGAAAAAGGGGGATCGCTGGATCGTCAATGACTGGGTAAAAAAGGCGGTGATCCTTTACTTCCCGATCAGGCAGATGGAAACCATTGAAGTGCCCCCCTTCGAATTCCATGATAAGATCCCCCTGAAAACAGGGTATAAAGAACGCGGGATCAGGGTGGTCCCCCATGCCATTGCCAGGCACGGGGCTTACATCTCAAAAGGGGTGATCATGATGCCTTCATACGTGAATATCGGGGCCTATGTGGATGAAGGGACCATGATCGACACCTGGGCCACGGTGGGTTCCTGCGCCCAGATCGGGAAGCATGTCCACCTGAGCGGCGGAGTGGGCATCGGCGGTGTGCTGGAGCCGGTACAGGCTGCCCCGGTGATCATTGAGGACCACTGTTTCATCGGTTCCCGCAGCATTGTGGTGGAGGGCGTCAGGGTGGAAACAGAAGCCGTACTGGGAGCCAATGTGGTCATCACCAGGTCCACGCGGATCATTGATGTGACGGGCGACCGGCCCGTGGAGATGAAAGGGGTGGTCCCCTCCCGTTCCGTGGTCATTCCGGGATCCTACAACAAATCCTTCCCGGCGGGGGATTTCCAGGTGGCATGTGCACTGATCATTGGTAAAAGAAAACCTTCCACCGATCTGAAGACTTCATTGAATGATGCATTGAGAGAATATCACGTGGCTGTATAATGCGCATAGGATTTGATGCAAAACGGGCTTTCAATAACTATAGTGGTCTGGGCAACTATAGCAGGTACATCATTTCAAATATCTGCCGTTTTTACCCGGAGAACGAATGCCTGCTCTATACTCCTTCCATTGCCGATGAGGAGCTCTTTCCCCAATTGGACCAGACCATTATCAAGAAGCCCAGGACCAGCTTCGGGAAATACTGGAGCTCCTACTGGAGGAGTTTCCGGCTGGTCCACTGGCTCGGAGAAGATAAGGTGGATATCTACCACGGGCTGAGCAACGAACTGCCCTACGGGATCCACAGGACGCGGATCCGTTCGTTGATCACCATCCATGACCTGATCTTCCTGCAACTGCCCGGCCTGTACCAGCGGTTTGACAGGTACGTGTATAAAAAGAAGGTCCAGTACGGCGCCCGGGTGGCCACCCGGATCATCGCGGTGAGTGAACAGACCAAAAGTGATATCATCCGTTTCCTGAACGTGGAAGAGTCCCGGATCAGTGTCATCTACCAGGGATGCCACAGGCAGTTCTATCACAGGGTCAGCCGGGAAGCCATTGAATACACCAGGAAGCAGTTTGCCCTTCCGCGCGAGTACCTCCTCTACGTGGGAACCATCGAGGAGCGGAAGAACCTGCTGAAAATCGTCGAAGCCATGGATCACGGCGGGGTCGATTTCCCCCTGGTGGTGGTGGGCAGGAAAACTGCATATTACAACCAGGTAAAAAGCTACATCGAGAAACGCCGGATGAAGAACATCCACTTTCTCGAACAGGTCCAGGTGACCGACCTTCCGGCTATTTACCAGGGATCCAGGGGCTTCATCTATCCCTCTTCCTACGAAGGGTTCGGCATCCCCATCCTGGAAGCGTTGAATTCGGGCGTACCGGTCATCACCTCGTCAAGCGGCTGTCTGGCCGAAACGGCGGGCAAAGGCGGACTACTGATCGATCCCATGAACCGGGATCAGATGATCGCGGCCATCCAACAGGTGCTGGAAGATTCGGCCCTGAGAGACCGGCTCATCCGGGAGGGAGGCGTGCACGCCCTCAAGTTCAGGGAAGAACAGACCATTCCCGCACTGTACCGGGTTTACCTGGAATGTCTGAACGATGAATGAGGAAGTACGGAAAGCCGCCGGTTTCCTGAAGAAAGGACTGGTGATCCTGTATCCCACGGACACCATCTGGGGGATCGGTTGTGATGCCACCAGTGCGGAAGCGGTGTCCAGGATCTACCGGATCAAACAGCGTCCCGATCACAAGCAGATGCTCGTGCTGGTGGACGGACTGCCCATGCTTTCATCCTGTGTGTATGAGATCCCCGACGTTGCCCGGGAGGTGATCCTCGCACCTGCCAGACCCACCACGATCATTTACCCGGGGGCGAAAAATCTCGCGGACAACCTGGTGTCCGAAGATGGTTCCGTGGGGATCCGCATTACCCTGGATCCGTTCTGCAGGTTGCTGATCCGTAACCTGGGCAGACCGGTCGTATCCACATCGGCAAATATTTCCGGAAGGGAGGCTCCTTCTTCATTTGCGGAGATTGACCCGGAGATCGTGACACAGGTGGATTATGCCGTTGACTGGCGACGGGAGGAAACCGAGGGACACAGCCCCTCTACCATTATGAAACTGGACCGGGACGGGAAACTGATTACGATCCGACCCTGAATGGACCGGTTAATCCTTTTTACAGGTCGATCAGTCCGTCGGGTAGATCGACCAGAATGGTTTTTTTCCTGTGGTTTACCCGGATGATGATCTCCCCGGCCACCGGGATCATCAACTCCTTTCCCTTGTGGTCCACCAGGAGGACCGGATTCATGTCGTGTTCCATCAAACCTGTAACCCTGCCCAGATAACCTGCACTGCGGTCACTGGCTTCGTAACCGGTCAGATCCCGGTCATCGCCGGAAGCAAGGCGGCTCTTCTGAACCCGGTCCGGATCAAGAAACACCTCGCAACCGGAAACAGATCTGGCCAGGGCCACATCATCAATGAATTCGAACCTGACAATGGCCTGGTCGTCGGAGATCCTCTTCCACTCTTCCACAAAATAAGGAATCCGCTGTCCATCGATGTGTATGAACAGCGGGTCTCTTTCATGAATTTGTTCGCCGGCAACCGGCTCCAGGATGAGATGCACACTCCCCCGTAGTCCGTAAGGTTTGGAAATTTTCCCTGCTTTTATGCTTTCGGGAACCACCATCGAAGTGGCCTTCGTTCCTATTCCTTCTTATCCTCTTCGGTTTCGGGCTTCTCCTTGGTTTCGGGCTTCTCCTTGGCTTCGGGCTTTTCCTTGGTTTCGGGATTTCCCTCGGCTTCGGGCTTCTCCTCAGCTTCAACTTTCTCTTCAGCCTCTGCCTTTTCCTCCGCTTCGGGCTTCTCCTCAGCTTC
>DSDZ01000111.1 GCA_011048475.1 Bacteroides sp.
ATGACCCTGTGGTCCGTAACGATCTCCTTGATTTTGCACTGGAGGTTGAATGGTTCGACCGGCATCTGGGAGAAATGATCGATATTTTGGTAAGGGCAGGGGAGTTGGAAAACACCATTATCGTGGTCACCTCCGATAACGGTATGCCCTTTCCCTCGGCAAAGGCTACCCTCAGGGAATATGGCACCCATGTCCCTCTGGTGGTATCGGCGGGAGCAATTTTCGATGGAAACAGAGTTGAACATTCCATGGTATCTTTAATCGATCTGGCTCCCACTTTTCTGGAAATCGCATGCATGGAGTCCTTTGATTTCATTCACGGAAAAAGCTTGCTGCCGCTTCTGCGGGGCGACAAAAGATACAGGCACCGGGAGTTTGTGCTAACAGGGAGGGAGCGTCATTCACATGCAAGGCCTGATAATGTGGGATATCCTTCCAGGGCGATTCGGACGGAGAGGCATCTCTACATCTGGAACCTCGAACCGGAGCGTTGGCCGGCGGGCAATCCATCTGAGGACCCGGGGGACTCATTACCTGAACTGGATGGAATGACAGTTTCAGGATTTTACGATGTGGATGACTCCCCTTCCAAGAGAGTCCTGGCAACAGAGAGGCTAGATTATAAGAAATACTATTATCTGGCTTTCAGCAAAAGGCCCGTCGAAGAATTATATGATATTATCCTTGATCCCGGTTGTACAGTAAACCTGGCTTCGGATCCATGCTATGACACGATCAGAAACAGTATGAGGTGCCGGCTAATCAATGAACTAACACTGCAGAAGGATCCGAGATTGCTGGGTTCAGGGAATGTATTTGAAGCCTATCCCAGGTTCGGTACTATGCGCAATTTCCCGGGTTTCAAAGAAAGGGAAATGTATAATCCTGCTTACATTCCTGTTCCTAACCGGGAGGTCCCGGCTGTTGACAGGAGCCTATTGGCCATTCCATTCAAGCAAATAGGAGATGTCACGTTGAAACTCTATTTGATCGAACCAGAAAACAGGGTCACGCAGGAGCCATCTCCGGCGATCATTTTTTTTCACGGTGGCGGTTTTGTAAAAGGAAGCGCAGATCATTTCAAACCCCAGGCAGAATATTTTGCTGCCCGTGGAATGACCGCCGTTCTGGCAGAATACAGGATTAAGAAGCTCCATGGCACCACTCCCTATGAGGCGGTCAAGGATGCAAAATCGGCCATTCGATATCTCAGGGAGCACGCCGGTGAATGGAGTATTGATCCCTCGAAGATCATAGCCGCAGGAGGTTCAGCCGGGGGACACCTGGCTGCGGCAACGGCCTTGATTGAAGACATGGAAGAACCGGGAGAAGATCTCAGGATCTCTTCCGTACCGGATGCCCTGGTGCTTTTCAATCCGGCACTGCATAACGGACCGGAGGGTTCGGTAAATGACCTTTTCGGTGTGGGATACAGGATGGCCTCTCCTTTTCACCATATCCGACCGGGACTCCCACCTTCCATTGTTTTCCATGGAACTGATGATGAAGTGGTACCAGCATGGATCGTCCGGGAGTTCTGCGAAAAGATGAATGCCCTGGGGAACCGGTGTGAACTGCATCTCTATGAAAATCAGACTCATGGTTTCTTTAACCGGGGCAGGAGCAGCGAATATTTTCAGAAAACCCTTTACGAAGCCGATCTGTTTCTTGTTTCCCTAGGTTTCTTGGAGGGACCACCCTCCAATCAATCCATGCTTAACGACAGTGAATAAAATATTTCCCAATTTTATAACGCCACTTTGGCAAGAATTGTTACTGGATGCTTGCTATATTACGTGTAGGATATAAGTGTATACCTGAGATCGCCTCTTTCAGGACCAGGAGGATCATTCGGACACTACCGGTCTTACTCCACATTCTGCTGCTGATCCATGTTACTGAATGGACCGTTGCAGGTCAGGTATACCTGCACGACCTCCACCGGGAGATGGCCAAGGACCTGACACTTCAGGGGAACCTGCGTTTGCTGAATATGGGTGGAGAGCAACCCGATCATATACAACGGATCTACAATTATGCGTTCCGGTTCTTCTCAGAAAGTCCAGAGATGACTTTCGCAGATCTTTCCGGGGACCGATCATTTATTGATTCATGCATGAAATACGGGATGATCAGTACCGGAGGCCCTATGCTGGGAAATGTATCACAGGAGGGTGTTGATGTCTGGTTACGCACCCTCCGTCCTGCATCGGTCATGGTTATTATCGGCGAAGGAGAGGATCTTACATGCTTCGGTCCTGTGGCTACCACTCCGAAAACCGAACTAATTGCAATTGTACAGGTCAGGGGCCTGGAATCCGGAACCAAATATCCCTATCAGGCGCTTGTAGACGGGATCTCCATTACGGGCAATATGCAGACTTTTTTTATCACCACCACCAAGAAAGAAAAGCTGGATAGTTGCCGTATCGCTTTCGGATCGTGCTTCCACCGCTGGGGATTGTGCAACCGACGGCTGTCAGACCAGATCCGGTCCAGAGAACCCATGGCAATCCTTTTAAATGGAGACATAGCTGTTCAGGACCGGGGTGCAAACATCGCCATGCACAGGGCCGATTATCTTTTACGCGATTTTCAACCTGCCTGGAGGGATCTATCTGCCCAAATCCCGATCTATGCGACCTGGGATGACCACGACTATTTTGGCAATGATATGTATAATATCCCGAGAGGCAACACCGTTGACGACAAAGAAAATCTATGGAGAGTATTCCGCAATTCCTGGAATAATCCCTCTTACGGGTTCGGCGAGAAGGGGAAAGGTGTATTTTTCCGCACTCGCATCGGTCCTGCAGACATCATCATGCTCGATAACCGATATTTCAGGCAGAAAGGATCATTCCTGGGAGTTGAACAGATGAAGTGGCTGGAAGAACAGTTACTTGACTGTGAAGGTCCCTTTATCATATTATCTTGCGGGACCATGTGGAGCGATTTTGTCACGAATGGGAAAGACTCCTGGGTGGAGTTTGATCCACAGGGGAGGGAAAAGATTTTCAGGCTAATCGAAAAAAACAGGATCGGAGGTGTTTTGCTCATATCGGGAGACAGGCATGGCGCCCGAGGTTTTACAATCCCCAGGTCTTCAGGTTTTACCTTTTATGAGTTCGGTGCAGCCAGCCTTGGAGGAAGGGTGGGTCCGCCGCCCATTCGGGCTGACTGGGATACACAGCTGTATGGCGTTTCCGGCGAATATGCTTTTGGGGAATTCTCTTTCAATAATACTTTACCAGACCCAGAGGTAACATTCAGATTAATTCATGAAAGTGGAACAGTTTATTATGAAGTGACATTAACGAAAAGTCAATTGACACCATAGAATATGATCTGTTTCTCCTGAATTCATACTTAATAGACAAAGACCAGTATATGGGTTATCTGCCCTTTTAATTTCAGAATCTCCATCAGATTTCTATTACTTATAAGCAGCCTTTTGGGCCACTAAATATATTCCTTGATAATTCTTGTTTTTTCAAAAAAAAGAATACCTTTGCAAGCCGAAAATAACGAGTGTCTATTTATATAACTATCAAGTCTGTATGCCGACAATACAACAACTGGTCCGGAAAGGCCGGAGCAAACTGAACGACAAAAGCAAGGCCCCTGCACTGGATTCATGTCCCCAGAGGCGCGGCGTGTGTGTGCGTGTGTACACCACCACCCCGAAGAAGCCCAACTCCGCCATGCGCAAGGTGGCCAGGGTCAGGCTCACGAACCAGAAAGAGGTGAACGCCTACATCCC
>DSDZ01000016.1 GCA_011048475.1 Bacteroides sp.
ATTACGAGGTGATTGATTCCACATATTATGACCGGGGTAGGTTCTATCATTCGCATCACGGACTGGAACCAAGGCTTTCGGCCAACATCCTGATCAGTGAGAAGAGTTCCGTAAAAGCAAGCTATTCCCGAACACGCCAGTACCTGCAGCTGGCCAGCAATTCCTCGGCCGGAACTCCGCTGGACATCTGGTTTCCCGCATCTCCCAACATCCGTCCCCAGCTTTCAGACCAGGTGACCCTGGGTTATTTTCGGAACTTTTTGGAAAACAGGATCGAATCATCGTTTGAGCTCTATTACAAAAAAATGAACCAGGCCATCGATTTCCGGGATCATGCCCAGCTGATGCTGAATCCCATGCTCGAAGGAGAACTGAGAATCGGGGAGGCCACTTCATATGGAGCCGAGTTCTACATGAAATATGAGGACCGCAGGTTCTCGGGATGGATCAGCTATACCTATGCGAGGGCCATTCGTGATATCCCCGGGATCAATGAGGGGAAACCCTATCCGGCCCCGTACGACAAACCCAATGACCTGGCGCTGGTTTTCAGCTACGACCTTTCGGACAGGCTCACCATCGCTTCGAACTGGGTCTATTCCACCGGAATCCCGTTCACGATGCCCACGGGCAGATATGAAATCATGGGGAATATCATTCCGCTTTACACCGGAAGGAACGAATATAGGCTGCCCGATTATCACAGGCTTGATCTGTCATTGACCATCAGAGGCAGGAACAGACCGGACAGAAAATGGTCGGGTGATTTGAATTTATCTGTCTACAACGCATATGCAAGGAAGAATGTGTGGACCATCAGGTTCGTTCAGGATGAACAGGACCCGGACCTGGCCTATGCGGAAATGACCTATCTGTTTTCCATCATCCCCGCGATCACCTATAATTTCAGGTTCTGATGACAAGGATCCTTTCATACCGCTGCCGACCGGCGTTCCTGTTTGCTGCAGTCATCCTGACCGCATGCACGGAGGTGATCGATATTGAGCTCGACAGCACATACACACGGCTTGTGGTCTTCGGGACCGTTACCACCGATTCGCTCCATCACCAGGTCCGGCTGTCGACCACCAGCGACTATTTTTCAAACCAGCAGGCTCCGGCCGTATCGAATGCATTGGTAGAACTGCATGCGGGGGAACAAATCCTCCGTCTGGAAGAATCCGATTCTGTTGCCGGTCTCTATCATAGCCCGGTGGCTTTCCGGGGGGTGCCCGGTACACGGTACCGTCTTTTGATCAGCCAGGTGGACATAAATGGTGACGGCACCCCCGAAACCTACGATGCAACGAGCACGATGCCCGGGATGCCCCTGCTGGACTCCATCAGGCTGGAATATTTCCAATCCCCCTACTTTTCGGGCTACCGGGTAATGCTTTATGCCCAGGATTCTCCCAAAAGGGAATGGTACAGCTACCAGATATGGAAGAACAGGGACCTGCTGACCGATGAACTGTCCGATTACATGGTGCAATCCGATGATTTTATCAACGGGGAATACATCTTCGGGTACCCCGTGAGATTCATGCTGGATGACGATCCCCGGTCGGCATTGTATCCGGGAGATACGGTCACTCTTGAAATGAGCAGTATCGGAAAGGATTTCTATGATTTTATCTCGGATGCACAGCTGGAAATCATCGGCAGCATTCCCCTATTTTCGGGTCCCCCTGCCAACGTCCGCTCGAATATCTCCAATGACGGAAAAGGTGTATTTGCCGCTTATTCTCTGAAAAGGGTCGCCGCCGTTGTGAAACCATGACACAGCCGGCATCTTCCTGCGCCAGCAAAATTAACACGTTGCCAGAAAGCATCCCTCAATTAACAGACGAGGGAGTCTCATAAGTCCTATTTCTACCTCATCTGAGGGATGCTTTTGAAGTAACCTGGCATCTTTTGCGCAGCAAATTAGCACGTTACGAGAAAGCATCCCTCAGTTAACAGACGGAGGGTACCTCGTCTGAGATACCCTCCTTCCCGGATGTTTATGCTGGTCGGATCCACCGGATCCTGTTCCGTCTGTCAGTAAAGGTCCACCTGGCTCCTGTGTTTCACGACGATCTCGGGGATCCCGTCGAAGGTGGTGATCAGTCCCGTAACGATCATGTGCTCGCCCAGGAAGAACCGTTCCGGTCTCCAGCTGAACCGTTTGGCCACGTGTGCCGGCAGGACCACGGTGAACTCCTGGTAGGGGTAATCGCCTCCGAAGAACAGCAGGTAATCATCGGTTTCGCGGTTGTACCAGGTGGCATAGACCCTTCCGTAGACCGCTGCCACCTCTCCCAGGTTGTACTTGGCGTCAAACGCCGAGATGGTCTGGATCCTGTATCCATAATCATACCTCCAGCGGTAGTTGGGATACCAGTTTCTGTAATCCCTGTACATGTTCCGTGTCCAGTAGATGTTCACGTGCCTCGGATGGTACAGCACCCGGTAATGATGGATGTAGGTATCGTGATGGTGGTGCGTTCTGACCTTCACCCTTGGATAGAAGTAATGGTAGTGATGTCCACCGTAATAGTGCTTGCTGGAATACTTGTTCACCCTGGTGTCGGCTTTCCTGTTCCGTTCCACATACACCTTTGTGTCGGCTTTCCGGTAAGTGCTCCTGGGATTGTTCGGCGTGCTGATGCTGGTGCGTTTCTGAGCATCGTTGCGCTGGACATTGCGCTGGGGCTGCACGGCCCGCTGGCGCTGTACCTCGTTGCGCTGGACATTGCGCTGGGGCTGTGCGGCCCGCTGGCGCTGTACCTCGTTACGCTGGACGGTGCGCTGGGGTTGAGTGGCTTCTCTCTTTGTTTCTCTTGTCGCATTGGCAACCCTTTTCTCCCGGTGGTCCGTGCGACGTGCCGATTGTGCCTGGACTGCGGTCAATCCGAATGCAAGCATCAGCAGCAGGGCGGTGGTGTATCTGATCGTTTTCATGGTTTCTGTGCTTTTTCGCGTGTTTGACATCTTTGATTATAACAATGCAAAAGAAATGCCAAAAATACTGCCTGAAAACTAACCAGTTGAATATAAATAATATATAAAAATTAAAAGATCCCGGATGTAAACCGCCGGGATCTTTCAACGTAGATTCAGCTTCAGGGTTAGTGACTATTTTTTCATAGTCTTTCTCAAAGCTTCAGTAAACAAATATAAAGGATATATTCTAAAATGCAACTTCGATGCCTGGACAAAATTTAGCATGCAGTCTCGTCCGAACCGAATACAAGGGCTTCGTAGATGTAAATATCCGCCGTTTTCCATCCGTCCCATCCGATTCCCGCCTTGTATCGCGCACAGTTACCGAGAAATTCCTCTGCATCCCAGCCCTGGGCGGTGGCCACCTGGGGCAGGAGGGTTCCCCTGTTCAGTCCTTTCTGAATGTAGATCCCGTGTTTGCCCGGTTGAATCTCGCTGATATCCTTGATCTTCTGGCGTGGAGAGAGCACACTGATCTCGATCCGCAGATCGTCCATTTCTTCGGGCAGTACCGGTCTGAACCGGTGATCCTCCGTGGCAGCCGATGCGGCCAGCCTCTGCACATTTTTCCAGAGGGGCTCGTCCTCTGAAAAGGTACCAAGGCAACCCCTTAGTTCACCGGCCACATATACCGAGACAAAGACACCGCACTTTGTCTGGAGCACCCTGTCGGGCGCTTCGAACGATTCCGCATCTGCCGGATTGTTCCTGACCGCTCCGCTGATGCTGTCCCGCGCAATTCCCAGCAGCAACTGCTTATGGTGTAGGGATA
>DSDZ01000346.1 GCA_011048475.1 Bacteroides sp.
CTGCTGATGGTCTCTGTCCCCTGGTCGGCATTGATGATCACGGTCGCCTCCGGGTCATTGTCCCCCTGACGCGCACCAATTTCGGCCGTCATGAGGAATAAGACACAGCCAGCCAGCAGGATGTACAGTTTTGTTCTTTTCATTTGTTCGTTTTTTTACATATAAATATAGCAACTTCACCTGAACCCCCCGAATTTTATCTACCATCCGGGCAGCTGCTGGATGTTCGGATTCACATCCAGTTCTCCCTGGGGGATGGCCAGCCATTCCCTGCCCGGGGGAAGGGTGGCGAACTCGTCGTCGTGACCGATGATGAGCTCCAGCATGGGATTGGTCCCTGCCCCGGCATCCTGGTTCAGCCATCCCCACCGGAGCAAGTCGACGTACCTGAGTCCCTCGAATGCGAATTCCACCGCCCGCTCGTGGGAGATCTGCATGCGCATCTCCTGCTGGGTCATTCCGGGCTTTTTGGTGGCCAGGTCGGGCAGCTTGGCCCGGTCACGCACCATCTGGATATACTGGTAGGCCTCCCCCGTACTGCCCATCTCGTTGAGGCATTCGGCATACAGGAGCAGGATGTCCGCATACCGCAGGATCCTCTCATTGATCTCGGAACGCCATTCCACCTCGTCGGGATCGGTATCGTCGTTCAGGTACTTCCGGATGTAATAAGGGACGGTGCTCTTGTTGGCGATCAGGCAATTCTCCCAGGAACGCCCGTATACGACCACTCCCGGGTAATCATAAAAAAAATTGGCCCTGAGCCTCGGATCCGGCTGTCCGTCCACCGTGCTGTCCTGCTGGTACTCCTCGAAGATCCATGGAGTGGGTGTGATATCTCCCCATCCGTACCCGAGCGGGGCATAGGTCCTGGCTTTCCCGGAGGTCTTGCTCCAGTCGGCTGCAGGTTCCCCCACCCAGCCCAGCGTGGTCCCCCCCACATTCTTGCTGAACTGGATTTCGAACAGGGATTCGCTGTTGTTCTCGTTGAAAACGGTAAAATTGTCCCTGTAATTGGGCACCAGGCTATAGCTGCCATATTCCTGGTCAATGATCGACTTCAGGATCGGGGCTGCCTGTTCGAACTCACCATTGAACATGTAGGCTCTGGCCAGGTAGCCGGCGGCCGCGCCCGAGGTGGCCCTGCCCATATCCTCCGGGGGATATTCCTGCTTGGTGGGAAGGACGGGCAGTGCAGCCGCCAGGTCCTCGTACACCTGTTCGAAAATTTCCGCCTGGGAAACCTGTACCGGGTAGAGGTCCTCCGGTGTTTCGGGAAGCTTCAGGATCAGCGGGATGTCCTTGTACATCACCGTACCATGGTAATAATAAAACCCTCTCAGGAATCTTGCTTCCGCCAGGATCCGCGCTTTCAGCTCCTCTTCCATCTCAATATCGGGCACATAGGTAAGCACCTGGTTGGCGCGCCAGATCCCCTGGAAAATGGCCTGCCAGATGGTATAGTAACAGACATTCTCGGGGGATGTGGTCCAGTTGCTCAGCGCATTGATCCACCAGGGACTTGTATTGTAGCAGTCGTCCGCACGCACATCCATCACCCAGGGCCAGAGCCGCATATACAATCCGTCAATGGTCAGGCTCTGGTACACCGCGTTGATCCCCTTGATGGCATCCGATTCGGACTGCCAGAAGGTGCTTGTGGTCTGCTGGTTCGGGTTGTCAAGCTGCAGGAACTCCTCGCTGCAGGATGTCACCGCACCAATCAACAGGATCGAAATAATATATTTGAAAGGTTTCATCATGCTGGTTTTTCTGGGTTATACATCTATAAAGTCAGCCTGGCCCCGATCATGAAAGTTCTCGGAGAAGGAAATGATCCGGGATCCTGTCCCCTGTAGAACAATCCGTCATTGCCCACATCGGGATCGAACCCTTCATATTTTGTGAGGGTGTACAGGTTCTGGGAAGCCACGTAAATCCTCAGGTTGTTCACTCCCGGGACGCGTTCGAGCAACCGTTCGGGGAAGGTGTACCCGATCTGGAGGTTCTGGACCCTCAGGTAGGACCCGTCCTGGAGCCAGCGCATGGACATCCGCTCGTTCAGGTTGGGATCGTTCTCTGAAGGCCGCGGGTACTCGTTGGTGGTTCCTTCGCCCCTCCAGTAGTTTTCATAGGATTCCAGTGAGTAGTTTCCCAGTTTATAGTTGTTCAGGTTCCAGTAGATCCGGTTATCGATCAGGTTCCCGTACACCCCGTACAGGAAACAGGCCAGATCGAATCCCTTGTAATCCATGGTGATATTGATCCCTCCCGTCACCTTGGGAAGGGCGCTCCCCAGGTAGATCCGGTCTTCGTCGGTCACGAACCCGTCCGGCTCCCCGTAGAGGATGTTCCCATCCTCATCCACCCCGTTGATATCCCTGAAGATGCAGTCACCCGGCTGGGTTTCCGGCTCCTGGAAAGCGTGGGCATCGATCTCTTCCCAGTTCTGGAAGATCCCGATGAAATCCCATCCGTAAAGCTGGCCGATGGGCTTCCCCACCTCGGTGCGGCTCATGTAGGTATCGATGGGAATGTCCAGCTTTCCAAGGGAAAGCACCTCGTTTTTCAGGGTGGTGGCATTGGCCGAGACCGTGTAGTGAAAATCGCCCTCCAGGTGCCTGTAGGAGATCATGAACTCAAATCCGCTGTTCATCATGGAAGCCCCGTTCACAAAAGGATTGTTCAGCGATCCGTTGGAATCTGGAATGGGGATGTCATAGAGCAGGTCATAGGAGTTGTTGTAATAGTACTCGGCCGTGAACTCAATGCTGTTGTTCAGGAAGCTGGCATCGATCCCGATGTTCCTGGTCTGCTTCTCCTCCCAGTGGATGTCGGCCGACGACATCTGGGTCTGGATGGCGCCCTGCGGCAGCTCACCCCCGAACACGTAGGATGCATACCGGTTGATGTAGGAGGTGTACTGGTAATCCGGGACGCTCTGTGCATTTCCGATGATCCCGACCCCGGCCCTCAGTTTCAGGGTGCTGATGAAATCGATGTTGAAGAAGTCTTCGTTATGGATCTTCCATCCCAGGGCCAGGGAAGGAAAGTTCCCCCATCGGTAGTCGGGAGCGAACTTGGAGGATCCGTCCCGCCTGAAATTGGCAGTCAGCAAATATTTATCCGCATAGGCATAATTGATCCTTCCCAGGATGGAGAGGATGGAGGTCTCGCTTTTGGTTCCGCTGACCGATTTACCGTCCGGACCTGCGTCGATCACCTTGAAGTAGGGTGGCTCGTATCCTTCCGCGTGTCCCGAGATCTGCTGCCACCTGCCATACTGGGCGGTATAACCGGCCATGGCCGTGAGCCTGTGGTTCCCGAATTCCCGGTTAAAGGTCAGGGTATTCTCCATCAGCATGATATGGTGGTCTCCCCTGGTATCATCCATGTACGCGATGCTGTTCTGGTAACGGTCTCCCACATAGAACAACGGGTAGAAATAAGTGTCCCGCCAGTCGGTCCGGTCGTAACTGAGATTCAGCCGGTAGTTCAGTCCCCTGATAATCTCCAGTTCCCCGTACACGGAACCCAGGAACCTGTTCCGGATGCCCGTGCTTTCAAAGAGGTTGTTAAAGGCGATCACGTTGGGGATGATCTGGTCGTGGATGTTGTCCTTGGCACCTCCGTAACCCCCCAGATTGTTCTCGTCATATACCGGGATGGTCGGGGCAGCCAGCACCAGGTCGACCATCGTGTTCCCCCACTGTGAAAATGTCAGGTTGATCTTGTCGGAATAGCTGTA
>DSDZ01000179.1 GCA_011048475.1 Bacteroides sp.
ATATTCAGGCTTCCGGGGAAAAGCAACGGAGGAAAGGTCTGCGAACATCCGGTGGGACTGATCGATATTTACCCGACCCTGATCGACCTCTGCGACATATCATGGAATACTGCGCGCGACGGATCCGGGATCCCGCTTGACGGACACAGTCTTGGCCCGTTCCTGAAAGATCCGGCAGGCGGTTCATGGGATGGCCCTCATGTGGCCCTTAGCTGCATTGAAGGGGGTGTTCCCGTGGAACTCAATGAGCCCGGGAGAATTGAGGACCAGCAATTCACCGTCAGGTCTGCGGACTGGAGGTATGTGCTGACAAGGAGTGGGGCGGAAGAGCTTTACGATCACCGTAAAGATCCGAATGAATGGCATAACCTGGCCGGAGATCCGCAATTCAGTGGTATGAAAGATACTCTGAAGATGCAGCTTCTGCAAATGACCGGCAGATGGCCGGGAACCGAATAGAAACAAGCCAAATTAAAACCAACCATATGAAAAAACGATTCCATTTTCAGGCAGTTGCATTCGTATTTCTGTTGATGATCAGCGGATGCGCGAATAACAGGGGTACCGGATCGGATCTGTTCTCGGATCTTAAGGATCCCCGTTCCAAAATACTGTTTGATTTTGACTGGAAGTTCCAAAGGGGGGATGTGGACAGTGCCATGACGCCGGAATTCGATGATTCTTCCTGGCGGGAACTGGATTTGCCGCACGACTGGAGCATCGAGGATATCCCGGGCACTGACAGCCCGCTGGATCCCGCTGCCGTGGGAGGAATTGATATGGGGTACTTCCGTGGTGGAACAGGCTGGTACCGGAAGACCTTTGACCTGCCCGCCGGGCTTGAGGGGAAAAGGTTCTTCCTGCTATTCGAGGGTGTTTACATGGATTCGGACGTATGGATCAACGGGGAGCACACGGGCAGCCATCCGTACGGGTACACCAGCTTCTGGTTCGATATCACGGATCATCTGAATTTCGGGAAGGAAAATGCGGTTGCCGTAAGGGTGCGGAATGAAGGGAGGAACAGCCGCTGGTACTCGGGTTCGGGGATTTACAGGCATGTCTGGCTCACGGTGACAGAACCGGTGCATGTGAACACCTGGGGCACTTCCATCACCACGCCGGTCATCGGGGAGGATGAAGCGACCGTGCTGGTTTCCAACGAAATCACCAATCATTCAGGCGAGGATGCCGCACTGCTGGTGACCACCCGGATCATTGACCCGGAAGGGCAGGAAATCGCTATGAGCCAGATGGAAGCCTTGGCGGGACCGTCCGGGAGTGCGGATGTACAGCAGGAGCTGACGATCCCTTCTCCACAACGCTGGTCACCTGCCACACCTGTCCTTTATACGGCCGTCACCGAAATTGAGGATCCCCGGTCCGGATTGGTGGACAGGGTGGAAAACAGGTTCGGGATCCGGTCCATTGCATTCACCACGGAAGGATTCTTGTTGAACGGTGAAAAAATTCTGCTGAAGGGAGGCTGCGTGCATCATGACAACGGTCTACTGGGGGCGGCCGCCTACGACCGCGCGGAAGAGCGCAGGGTGGAGATCATGAAAGCCAGTGGTTTCAACAGCATCCGCTGCGCACACAATCCGCCTTCGCCCGCTTTCCTGGCTGCATGCGACCGGATGGGGATCATGGTCATCGATGAGGCTTTCGATATGTGGAGAAGGGAGAAAAATCCGCAGGATTATCACCGGTTCTTCGATGAATGGTGGAAGAAGGATATCGAAAGCATGGTACGAAGGGACCGGAATCATCCCGCGATCATCATGTGGAGCACAGGCAATGAGATCCCCGAAAGGGCTGATCCCGAAGGAGTGGAAACATCGGGCATGCTGGCCGCTTTCGTAAGGCAGCTGGATCCCACCCGTCCGGTCACCTCCGCTGTAAACGGACTCAATCCGGATAAGGACCCCTATTTTGCCACCCTGGACGTGGCCGGTTACAACTATGCTTTCGGCGGCGACCACGGGAAGGAGAGCATCTTTGAAATCGATCACAAACGGGTTCCCGGCCGGATCATGTATTGTTCAGAGTCATTCCCGCTGACCGCATTCGGTGCCTGGATGGATGTGCTGGACCATCCGTATGTGGTGGGGGATTATGTCTGGACGGGTTTCGATTACCTGGGTGAAGCAAGCATCGGGTGGCTGGGATATCCCCACGAGGGGAGTTTCTATCCGTGGAACCACGCATATTGCGGAGATATAGACATCTGCGGATTGAAAAGGCCGCAGTCGTTTTACAGGAACGTCCTGTGGGATGCGGGACAAAAGCTCTCCATTTTCGTGCAGCCGCCGGAACCCACATTCCGGGTGAACCCGGATCGGGCTGACTGGAGCAAATGGCACTGGCAGGATGTGGTGGACAGGTGGAACTGGGAAGGGCATGAGGGTGAACCATTGAAGGTGGAGATCTACTGCGCCCATGAAAAAGTTGAATTGTTCCTGAACGGCAGCTCCCTGGGTGTCAGGGAAACCAACAGGGGAAATGAATGGATCGCCCGGTGGAGTATTCCCTACACGCCGGGAACACTCAAAGCGGTAGCCTATCGAGGGGATAAGGAGGCGGAGACGTCTGAGCTGACCACCGCGGCTGCGCCGGAAGCGGTCAGGCTGGATGCTGACAGGTCCAGGATCAACGCCAACGGTCAGGACCTGAGCTATGTGCTGGTGGAGCTGGTGGATCAAAACGGGAACCGGAACCGTACGGCCGAAAACCTCGTGGAATTTGAGATTGAGGGACCGGGTTCCATCCTGGCGGTGGGCAGCTCCAATCCCGTGAGCACGGAGAGTTTTCGCCAGCCACGGCGCAAAGCCTATCAGGGAAGATGCATGGTGGTTGTCAAGGCTGGTCATGATACCGGGACGATCCGGTTGCGGGCAACGGCCGATGGGCTGCCGGTTGCTGCAGTGATCATCGAATCTGAATGATTAACGGCAATGAAATAAGGATGAAAAAACTTGAAATATTTATCAGCATCTGTGTCCTGTTTTTCTGCAGTGTACGGTCTTACGCGATCCCGGACTGTTATGCACATGTGGACCAGGTACTCTGGGTGGTCTCCGACCTGGACAGGACCATCTCGGACTATGGGCGACTGGGTTTTACAGAGGTGCTTCTCACGGAAAATGCGGTGATCTGGTCGAATGCCACCGGCAACAGGGTGGAGGCAAGGCTTGCCCGCGCCAACCTGGGAGGCGCCCTGGTGAACTGGATCCAGTTGCAGGAAGGGAATTCTGTTTTCCATGAGTTCCACTCCCGGTATGGTGACGGAGCCATGGCACTGGTTCACAGGTTCCCGGACGGGGAATCGATGCATGCAGAAATAAACAGGCTGAAGGAACTGGGGATCGGGCTGCTTGACGAGGTGCATCTGGATGCCGGAGGGGAGGACCTTCACTTCTTTCTCATGGAGACGGCCGCGAAGGGGAAGTACACCCTCGGGTTCACATACGGGAGGAACGGTCTGGAAGGTGCGGAAAAACTGGATCCCGTGAACAGGCATTCCATGAGGCTGAACCAGTATGCCTTTGCCATCAGGGACCCGGAACCGGTTTCAGATTTCTGGGAACGGATCGGTTTGCCCCCGCTGGAGATCAACCACCCCGAGCTGGGAGAGACAAAATACTACGGGAAGCTGGTGGACCACCGGCTGATCCAGGGGTGGCAGCGGCATGGGACGATCGCCTACGAATGGTGCATCCCCGTGAAACCGCCCATCGTGTACGAG
>DSDZ01000497.1 GCA_011048475.1 Bacteroides sp.
ATGTTCTCCATGTAACGGTGATCGGGGAGGACCGCCTGCTGGATGAAACTGGCATATTTGAGACTGGAGACAAGCAGCCTGCGCTGCTCCAGCAGGTTTTCCCTGGTCAGTTCCTTATCCTCAAGAAGTGATATTTTCATCATTCGGATCCAGCTACTGGTTCATTCTCAAGCCCATCACAAGGATGTCGTCGATCTGGCTGATCTCGCCCATCCATTCAAGGAGCACCCGTTCCATTTCCGTTCCCTGGTCTTTGAGGGGGATCTCCTGCAGTTCCAGGATCAGTTTTTTAAAGTTCCTGGACATGAATTTCTTTCCCTGGGGTCCGCCAAACTGGTCCAGGAACCCGTCGGAGAACATATATATGTTGAATCCTTCGTCCTCAATTGTGGTGGAGGTGAAGGGCATCTTCTTTTCGGAGATCCCGATGGGCATCTGGTCACCCCTGATCTGGAGCAGGAGGCGGTGCTCATCGTGAATGGATCCCCTGGGCAGGTCGAGTTCACCCCCTTCTGAGAGGATTGATTTCTCTCCGGGTTTCAGGGACCTGACCAGGTACATCGGGTTGTAGGCGCCCGAGAACTGAATCGTGCGGTTTTCCCTGTCCAGTGCGACCATGGCCATGTCCATTCCGTCCTTGGTGGACTCCTTCATGCTTTTTCCGGACTGTTTCAGGGAGGTGATCACATGTTCCCGCAACGAATCCAGGATCTTCTCCGTGCTGGTGATGTCCGATTTGATCACGATCTCATCCAGGAAGGTCATCCCCAGCATGCTCATGAAGGCTCCGGGGACCCCGTGGCCTGTACAGTCGGCTGCAACAATGAGCAGTATGTGGTTTTTGGAGGCCATCCAGTAAAAATCGCCGCTGACGATGTCCCTGGGCCTGAACAGGATGAAATGGTCAATATTCTGGTCTTCGATCAGCCGGTTATGCGGCAGAAGGGCCCGCTGGATGCGGCTTGCATACTCGATGCTGTCGGTCAGCTCCTCTTTCTGCTTCCTGATCTCCGCGGTGCGTTCCTGGATGATCCCCTCCAGCCGGATGTTTTCCTGTTTCAGGCGGTGGGTGTAAAGTTTAATGATCGCATAGATGAGCAATCCGCCGAGGATGATGTAACCGATGATGGCGAGGGCCGTGGCGTACCAGGGCCTCAGGATCTCAAAGGTGTAACTGGCGGGAAGACTCTCATCGCCGTAGACATTCCGCGCTTTCACATGCAGTGTGTAATCTCCGTAGGGCAGGTTGGTGAAATCCTTGTAGACTTCCCCGGACCATTCCGACCAGTCCCTGTCGAAGTTCTGCAGCCGGTAACTGTACATGATCCGGTCCTCCTGTTCGAAGTAGGGGGCCGCCCACCTGAATTCGATGTTGTTGTACCGGTACCTGATCTCGGGCCGGGTGTCCTGGGCCTGGGAGGGATGGATCGTGAAACCTCCCCGGCGGTCCTCCACGAAGTTGGTGCCATGGAAAAGTAACGAGTCGTCATTGATGGTGACGCTTCGGATGAGGCACTGGAAAGGCAGGGTGTCGTTCCTGACGAAAGATTTGTCAAAATGGTACAGTTCATTGGACTTACCGAACCAGACCCCTCTTTCCGGATCGCTGAAGAAGATGTCCGTGGAGGCGTTCGGTAGCCGCTGCAGGGATTTTTCAAACCTCACCCCGAGTCCACCATCCGTTTTGCCTGCCACCAGTTCGCTCCAACCCAGGTATTCGTTTTCAAATGAAAACCAGTAATCCCCGTCCACGTCCCTGTGGAAGGCCATGATGTAGTTGCTGCCCCCGGGAAGGACCCGGTTGTAGACGGTATCCCGGTAAACGGTATCCCTGAAATAATTGTACCTGTAGAAACCATCGGTGGTGCCCAGCAGGATCTCCTCCGTTTCAGGGTCGGTGAAGACCCTGTTCCTTTCATTGGCGGGCAGGCCGTTCTCCTTTCCGAGATATTTCAGCGTGGGACTCTGGGGCCTGGAAATATCAAGCCTGATTACCCCGCTGCTGGTTGTGTTCGTCCACAGGTATCCATACCTGTCGAATCCCATTTTATGCCGCTCATCCGGCAGGTTGCGGACCCTCAGGATCTCCCGCCAGTTTCCGGCCCGGTATTGCAGGCCGATGACACTGACCCTTCCCGTATAGATCACATCGGGACGGGAGGGGTCCTGCACGATCTGGTACCCTCCGTAATCCTCCCGGTCCTCGATCTTTTCAGGCGGGTTGAGGATCCTGTCACCCAGACTGTAAACCTCCAGGTCCGGACTGACCACAAAGGTTTCCGACTGGGTGGAGGCCAGCAGAAGCTCCACACCCGGCCCGGGCCTGAACAGGTGCAGGTTCCACACCTGGTCCTGGATCCCCGGAATGGCCACGAACCTGGTCCCCGTGGAGGAAGACTCCCTGTAATACAATCCGCTGAAAGTGGAGATGATAAGCCGGCCGCTGAAGACCTCAATATCGGTGATGAATCCTTCGAATCCGGCTCTTTCCGTAAACACCCTGAAAGGATTGTTCGTTTCCAGTTTGCTGACACCCTGGAAATGGGCGATCCACACCGGCCCCGAGCCCATCAGCCGTTCATCGGAATACACATGGGGAATGGTCCGGTCGATGAGCCCCTCTGCCTCGGTAATGATCTCCCTGGCTTCCCCGTTCCGGTCCAGGATCACCAGTCCGTTAAACATGGTGGCCACCGCAAATTCGTCCTTCAGGGGATGAAGGTGGGTGATCACCCCGTTCCTGAAATATTCATTCAGCTCTGGATCTGCAAAGGTACTGTTCAGGGTGCCGGTCCCGGGATCCAGCAAGAAAAGTCCGTCATAATAAGTGGCCACCAGCAGCCTGTCACGATCGAACCTGACAAGCCCAGTGATATCCATCTCCCTGAAAGCCCAACCACCCCGGACCGTTGCGAAGGTGTCCGCTTCCAGTTTCATCAGTCCTTTTCCGTAGTCCCCCACGTACAGCTCCTGGTCCACGATAAAGGAGAACAGGGCGTAGTCGGGGGTTTCCAGGATATCCAGCGATGCTGAATCCGGGTCATAGATAAAGATCCTGGGAGAAGTGCAGAAATAGATCTTCCCTTTCACCACATAGCTCTTCCACACATCCCCGATGCCTGATCCCCTCCCTTCCCGCGCAACGGTGTCCGAAAGGGAGCGGTAATGCATCTTCCCCCACCCATCCGGGACCAGGTGACCGAACTCCCCGTCCGCACCCACGTAAACGATCCCGTCGTGCCCAGTGACCAGCGACCGGACAATGGGATTGTTGGGCAGGGGGATGGTCCGCCACTCCACCCCGTCATATTCCAGTACTCCCTTGTCATTGTTCCCCACATAAATGATGCCCCTGGAGTCCTGCGTGATGCACCAGTTCTGTTCGCTTCCGCCGGTCACATAGTGTTCATAGTTTGAGATAATCGGGACCCCGTACCTGTTGGGCTGGGCCTGCAGGATCATGAAAAGCGACTGGAACAGGAGGAGGTATATGCTTGCGGAATATCTGTTCATAAGGGCGCTATGATCAGCCTAAAATATTGAAAATATGTGTAAGTGATCGAGAAATGCTCTCTTTTTTTTCACCATTGGTATACGGCCGGAATGATCATTTAGTTTATTAAATTGGTATTTTTAGATTTCATTGCGGATGATCGGATAACATGTGCTTTCTCGGAGGATACAGGATGATTGGATTGCTGCTGGTGGCCATCAC
>DSDZ01000021.1 GCA_011048475.1 Bacteroides sp.
ATACAGGTTTTAAGTTAAACATAAGGTGAATGATTAATAATTATCCAATAGGCTAATAATTTGGATTCTGTTCCAGGTTCGGGTTGTTATCAACCTCGAATTGCGGCAACGGCAGAATATGATGCTTGCCGAGCTCGAAATTCTCAAAGTCGGGATCGCGTGCTTTCAGTTCATCGATCCCGGCCTGGGTTTCCAGCAATCCCCATCTGCGCAGATCGATCCAGCGCACCGATTCCAGACTCAGTTCAAGGGCGCGTTCCATCTGCAACCGCTTCAGGAAGGCATCCACAGAATTCACGCTGGCAGCGATCTCGGGGATCGTGCTGGATTCCAGCGGAGGCAGGTTGGTGCTCGGCCTGGTCCGGACCATGTCCACATAGGGAATGGCACTTACAAGATCATTCAGCTCTGCCAGGCACTCGGCATAGCACAGGAGCACATCTGCATACCGGATCACACGGTAATTGATCGGTGAATAGTAATCGGTCCTGTCCTTAAAGTAATCATCGCCGTACTTCCTGAAGAACAAATCGCTCCACCAGTTGAAGCGCCACTTGGTGATGGTGCCGTTGAAGAGCGTGTAATTGGGGAAATCCTCAAAAACACCCGGATAGATAATGCTTACCCGCAGGCGGTCGTCGATAAAGGTCCCGTTCACCTCGTCGGTCACGGTGGGCTCCCTTTTGTATTCATCCACCAGCCAGGGACGGGGCTGACCGTCGCACCAGCCGATTCCCTTCGGGGCAAAGAACTGGGAGCGGGTATTGCCCAGGGCCATGTTGGGGACATTATCGTCCACATCAGACCCGTTGTTGCGGTCCATTTCGGTCTCGTTCACATCTGAGAACTGGATCTCGAAGACCGATTCCATGTTGTTTTCATTAAGATGGGTGAAGTTGTCAAAGTAATCATTCATCAGACCATAGTAACCCTTTCCGTCTCCTTCCACCAGCCAGTGGAATGCATCTTTTGCATCCTGCCACCTGTGCAGTTGCATGTATACCTTGCCCAGCAGCGCATAGGCAGCTCCTTTGGTGATCCGGCCCTTATCGGCACCTGTCCACTCCTCGGGCAGGTCGGGGATGGCCATTTCCAGGTCGTCGATGATGATGTCATAGATCACATCAGGTCCACCCACTTCATAATTGTCCCCCGCATTGGAAGGTTCCATTACAATGGGAAGGTTCTCGAAAAGGACCACCAGGTTGAAATAGTCGAATGCACGGATAAACCGGGCCTGGGCGACGATCTGTGCCAGCCGGATATTTTCCTCTTCGCTGTTCCCTTCGATCTCCGGTACATAAGCGATAACCTGGTTGGCCTGAAATATCTGCTTGTAATGACCTTTGAAAATGGTATGTCCCCCCTGGATAAAGTTGTAATTCACGTAATTGAACTGTGTCCAGTCCTTTAATTCATTCCAGGGACTGTTGGAGTAACCCTCGTCTGAAGTGAGGTCGTACCTGAAGTAGATCCATCTGGACCAGTTCCCGACCCTGGTGAACTGGCTGTATACAGCGGTAAGTCCCTTCTCCGCATCATCAACTGTATTCCAGAAAGTGGCCTGTGTAGGCACATTGGGATTTTCCACGTTGAGGATGTCTTCGTCGCAGGCCGTGAAGCCGGCAATGAGAACAGCAAAAATGATGGCTTTCCTTATCATGGTGATTATTTTTTAAATTTTTGCACTGATTGAAAACAGGAATATCCTGGGAGATGGATAGGAGTTCCCGTCCACACCAAACTCCAGCACATAACCATTGGCAAACTCCGGGTCCAGGCCGCTGTAATCCGTGAATGTGACCGGGTTCTGGATGGTCACAGACAACCTCAGGTTTTCCATGAATTTCTTCATCTGTTCGAACTGGAATGTGTATCCCAGGCTGATCTGGCGAATCTTGAAGAACGACGCATCTTCGATCCAGCGATCGATCCACCCTACGGAGTTTCGTTCATCTGCATAGATGACCCTGGGGAAATCTGTATCGGTATTATCCGGAGTCCAGGGATCGATCCCGTAACGGTAATTGGAATTGTCGTTGAACCTTTCGGTGAGGGACCGTGTTCCGTTAAATGCCTTTTGTCCGAAAGCTCCGAAACCGTGCAAAGAGAGGTCGAAACTCTTGTACTCCGCCTGAAAACTCAATCCCGCTTCCAGCTTTGGCCACGGACTTCCAATAATTTGACGGTCACCCGCCGAGGAGATGATCCCGTTATCATCAAAATCAACGTACCTCAAATCGCCCGGCTCAGCATCCGGCTGGATGACCACGCCTTCGGAATTGGTATGCGCCAGGACTTCTTCCTCGCTCTGGAAGATCCCGTCGGATTCAACCAGGTAGAACATGGCCATGGGACTGCCCACCTCCGTGATACACAGACCTGTAAGGATTCGCTCATCTCCGTAGGGAAGGCTAAGGATCTCATTTTTAATGGTCGTGAAATTGGCACTTACCTCATAGTTGAAATCTCCCCTTCTCTCCCGCCAGCTCAGGTCCACATCCACCCCGGTGTTCTTCAGGCTTCCTGCGTTCACCCATGGATTGCCCCCGTCGTTGCCTGTGGCAATCAGGATGGGGAACTCCACAAGTACATCTTCCGTGGTGGATATGTAATAATCGGCTGATAACTGCAGCCTGTTCTGCAGGAACCCGAAGTCCGCCCCGATGTTGGTCTGTTTCTTGGTCTCCCAGGTGAGGTCCCTGTTCACCAGTTCCCGCTGTGTGGCGCCGTTCAGGATCACTTCGGTTCCAGGCGTTCCGAACACCGCGAGGGGAAAAGTGGTAAGCGTCGGAATGTAGTCATACTGTCCCCCGAATGCACTGTTCCCGAGCTCTCCATAACTGGCCCGGACCTTCAGGATGTCCATCCATGGGACATCGAAGAAGTTTTCATCGCTGATCCTCCAGCCCACCGATGCGGAGGGGAAATATCCCACCCGGTAATCGGGACCGAACTGGGAGGTGGCATCCCGGCGCAATGTCGCACTCAGGAGGTATTTCCCTCCGAAGTCGTAATTCACCCTGCCGAAATAAGAGATCCGGTAGATTTCCCACCGGGTACCACCGGTGGAGGGATTGTCACTTCCGCCGTCAAGGACGTCAATATATTCACCGCCTGTCACAAAAATATTGCTATTCCTGCCCCAGATCTGCTCACGTGCCTCACGCTGATAGCTGCTGCCCAGCACAGCATTCACTGTATGGTTCCCGAAGCTTTTGTTGAAAGTAATCAGGTTATCCAGCAGGAAGGACTGGTACCTGGCCTTGTTCTCATACACATGTGAGGGTTCATAGGGGAGGTTCAGGGTAAAATCTCCTTCCTTTCTCAGCCGCTTTGATGCATCGAAGCTGGTCTCATACCCTGCACTCAGCCGGTATGTGAGGAATTTCAGAATGGATACTTCTCCGTACAGGTTTCCCCTGATACGGGCATTTTCATTCTGCAGGTTGACCAGGTTCTGAATGGCAATGGGATTGGTTCCAAATGTCCTTGCCCTGGATTCGTCACCGAACCCGAATCCCCCGAAATTTGTGGAATCGTAGACCGGGATATCCGGCGTCATCCGCATGACATCGGTAATTGGATTCCCTCCGCTGTAAGGGATCACCGCCGTGTTGCTGATGGCCAGGTTCTCCCCGAATGTAAAGATCCCCCGTTTGGCTTCCGTATTGATCCTGACACTGTACCGTTCCAGTTCGGTCCCCTTC
>DSDZ01000401.1 GCA_011048475.1 Bacteroides sp.
GGTGAACAAACCGGAGGACAGGCCCGGTCTGCAGGAACTATCCGCTACCCCGGTGCTGGGTTTCGAGTCGATCCGCGATCCCGGGAACCTGGGATCGATTATCCGGACGGCGGACTGGTTCGGGATCCGGCAGGTTATCTGCTCACCGGATTCGGCCGACCTTTACAATCCCAAGGTGGTGCAATCCGCCATGGGCGCCGTTGCCCGGGTGAAGGTCCGTTACCTGGAACTGGAGCGGCTGCTGAGGGAGCCGGTGATGAAGGACAGGACGGTTTACGGAACCTTCCTGGAAGGGAAAAGTCTTTTTGAGACCAGGCTGAGGGAGAATCCCCTGTTTCTGTTCGGGAACGAGTCCAGGGGCCTGGGCCCTGCATACGATCCTTTCCTCACCGCCAGGATCACCATTCCATCCTTCGGCGGCCGGGGCGACGGCAGCGAATCCCTTAATCTTGCCGCGTCGGTGGCGGTGGTCTGCGCCGAGTTCAGAAGGAGGGGGCCTGTTTGAAGCGGTTGCGGTTCGGCAGGCTGCCTTATTCGAAATGGAAATTGAGCATCACGATGTAGGAGGTCACCCGGTCGATGGATTCGACGAACTGAATGTGGGGCTCCCGCCCCGTCTCGTTGACAATGTTCCTCAATCCCACCGCCAGTTTAATTTCCGGGGCGAATTTAAAATACCTCAGGTAGGTATCCACACCGAATCCGAACTCAACGTACAGGTCCCCGGGCTTGAATTTCAGGTATTCGTTGGAATCACTGTCATACTCCTGCTTGGCCGACATGTCGTACCGGAAGTTGAGTCCCCCCACCAGGTATGGCCTGTAGTTGTTCACCCGGTCCGACCGGTACTTGAAATGCAGGGGGAAATCCAGGAAGCTCGGCCCGAGCGCCACCGGATTGTCCACATTGCTGAGACGGACCAGCTCCGCCTGGTGGTTCAGCTGGCTGTTATATTCATAATAGGTCACCTCCCGCGAACCGAAACTGATCCCGGGAAGGAACCGCAGGTTCCAGTTGTCAGCCAGCTTCAGATCTGATACGATGCTGACCTGGAAGCCCGGCAGGATGCGGCTCACATCGGCGTAGGCGAAATTTTCCGCATCATAGTTCCGTTTGATTCCCAGGTCCATGGTATTCAGACCAACCGTAAACCCGAAATGGAGTCTCTTCGAGTCAAAGGCCGGCAGGTTGCGGGGCTTCTTCTCCTGGGAAAAACCCGTCGAGGCGACCAGCAGGACGAGCGCAATCAGGGGCAGTTTTTTCATTATTCTTTTAACGGTAGAATGATCATGATTAGTATGGATGGTCCCGTGTCCTTCAGTCGCCCAGCAATTTTCCCAGGGCATTTTCAAAGTCCCTCGTGTAGTCTGAAATGAACCCGAAAGAGACATCGTCAATCCGGAGCTCTTCCTTGGTCACGTGACCGAGCGTCGAGAAATGGATGCCCGATTCCATCATAAAATCCAGAAAATCGGTCTCTTTCTCCGAGGAGACACTGACCACCACCCTGCTCTGGGATTCCCCGAACAGGAAGGC
Source organism: Bacteroides sp. (assembly GCA_011048475.1). Taxonomy (GTDB): domain Bacteria; phylum Bacteroidota; class Bacteroidia; order Bacteroidales. Next base: position 1,537 of record DSDZ01000401.1, read on the forward strand.
ATCGTTCCTGATCTCGGCCGGTGAGGTCACATCGAAACCGAGTCCCCCGGGAAGCGCCGACTCGACCAGTGCGATGAACAATCCCCCCACCGAAACGTCATGGGCCGAGCTGACCAGCCGCTCGCTGATGAGACGGGTCAGTACTTCCTGCAGTTTCATCTCGTACTCCAGGTCAAACCCGGGAGCGGCCGATTCCTGGATCAGGTGGACGAACGACAGGTATTCGGAAGAGGAGATGTCGTTGTCGGACCTGCCGATCAGAAAGATCATGTCCCCTTTCTTTTTAAAACCTGCCGTCATGATGTCATCCGGCTTAGAAAGGATCCCCACCATGCCCACCACGGGAGTGGGGATCACCGAGGAAATGTGTTCCCCGTCATGGGTCAGGTTGTGGAAGCTGACATTCCCCGCGATCACCGGGATCCCCATCCTCCGGCACGCTTCGCTGATCCCCTTGACCCCTTCCGCAAAATCATGATATACGTGGGGATCGGAAGGATCCCCGTAGTTCAGGCAATCGGCGACGGCCAGGGGCCTGCCTCCCGAACAGATGATGTTCCTGGCGGCCTCGGCCACCGCGATCATGGCACCCTTCCTGGGTTCCAGCCGGCCGTAACGGTAATTTCCGTTTACGCTCAGTACCAGCGCCGCATCGCGGCCGTTGATCTTGACGATCCCTGCATCCGATGCATTCCCGCTGCTCAAGTTGGACAGGCCGGCCATGGTATCAAATTGTTCTTCAATCCATTTTCTGGAGGCGATGTTGGGGAGGCTCACCATCTTCCTTGCAATCTCTTTCAGGTTCCCCGGATTGGGTACTTCATCCGCACTGACCACGCGGGGTTTCCTGTCCCTGGGCTTCAGGTCCCTGATATACACCGGAGCGCCCCCTCCCCTGACAAGCAACTGCACAGGCAGATCGCCGTGCTGTCTGGAATGATCCAGGATCCTGATCCTTTCATCATTTGTCACGTCACCCACCACCGCACACTCTAGCTCCCACCTTTCAGCGATTTCCCTGAAACTGTTCAGGTCCTTCCTGTCCACTGCCAGCAACATCTGTTCCTGGGTCTGGGAAAGCATGATCTCCAGCGGATCAATCTCCTTTTTCAGCACCGGGATGGAATCCAGCTGGAGCTTCACCCCCTTTCTTCCCCTGAAGGCCATTTCGGCCGCAGCACACAACACCCCGCCTGCCCCGATGTCCTGCATCCCGCGGACCAGGTCCTGGTCAATGAGTTCACGGATACAGTCCATCAGGATCTTTCCGCAGGCCGGGTCTGCCACCTGTGATTCGGGGATCATCTGCCCCTTTTTCTGCAGCGCCCTGGAGGCAAATCCCGCCCCGTGCACCCCCGTCCCTGAGGTCTTTTTCCCCAGCAGCACTGCCACCTGGCCTGAACTTGTGAAGGCTGCCCTGATCAACCGCTCCCGGCGGACGATCCCCACACTCATCAAATTGACCAGCGGATTGTAATTGTAGCTCTCGTCGAAAAGGATCTCCCCCCCGACCACCGGCACCCCGAAGTTGTTGGAGTAACTTCCGAGGGCGGTCACCACCGCATTGACCATATCCCGTATGTGTGCATGCGCCGGGTTCCCGAACCTGAGGACATTCATCTGGGCCACGGGCTCTGCTCCCATGGCAAGAATGTCCCGGTTTACATTCCCGACCCCCACCGCACCCTGTCTCGGATCCACCGCAATGGGATGGTTGTGGGATTCCATCTTGACCGCAAAGGCCAGTTCATCGTCGATCTGGATCACACCCGCGTTCTCCTCCAAGGCCTTCACAAACACATTCTTCCCTTCCACGGGCATTTCCTCGAGCCATTTGATGGAGCTTTTATAGGCGATGTGTTCCGACCACATGGCTGCAAACATGTTCAGCTCAAAAGGATTGGGATCCCGTCCCAGCATGGACCCGATGGAATACACCTCATCCTGGGTCAGGTAAGAAAGGGCACGGTTCTTCAGCTGTGTGTCATTCATGGTCATCAGTGTGTACTTTGGAGGCAAAGATAGTGAATTGATCATATTCATAGTTTTTTTACTTTTACCCGAAAAGCAGACTGATGAATCCAATCGCACTGATCACCGGAGCCTCTGCAGGGATCGGAAGGGCCACCGCGCTTCTGCTGGCCAAAAACGATTATGAC
>DSDZ01000353.1 GCA_011048475.1 Bacteroides sp.
AGCTTAGGCAGCGATGACCGCATCTGCTTCAGGCGGCGGCCTCTTCTCCGGACGGATCCCGGGAGAGGGACACTATGTCACGGACCGGAGAAAATTAAACAGAATCCGTTCTAATGCCAGGATACTGGTACCGAGGGGGGACACGATATCACGAGCAGCAGGGAGTGTCATGGTCCCGACACGGGATCCGTCCGGAAAGAAAGGCCGCGGAGTGGAGGAAAAAAAAGACCGTCGCTTGGGGACGGTCTTCGGTCTGCGCTTCAGATTTTCAGCAACAGCTTCTCCACTAAGTCATCTCCGGGATCGAAAATCAAAGGTTCCAGAAGGTGGTCCAGGAAAGAATCCACAAATTCACTGTCCAGTGCAATCGGGAATGTGATCTTGTTTTCTGATTCATTAAATCCATCCACCCGGTGGAACAGGGTAGAAACTTTTACCATAGGCAATACAGAATTAGGTTTCCTGGAGTAGAACGCTCCGTGTTGCCCGATTATTGTTAAAATATGTAAAAAAGAATGTCAGCTGGAGGTCAGGGTGAGCTCTTTTTCCCTGATCATCTTGCGGAGATTGATCAGCGCGTAGCGCATCCTTCCAAGGGCAGTATTGATGCTGACATCTGTCTGCTCGGCAATCTCCTTGAAACTGAGTCCGCCGTAATGCCTGAGCAGGACCACCTCGCGCTGGTCGTCCGGCAGTTCATTGATCAGGGAGCGGATCTCGGCCCTGATCTGGTTATGGACAATCAGCTCTTCGATGTTGTCGTCGGAAAATTTCCTGCTGTTGAAAAGATCCACCTCGGTATCGTCGTTGGAAACCGCATTCATCTGTTTTTCTTTTCTGAAGTGGTCAATGATCAGGTTATGGGCGATCCGGATGACCCATGAAAGGAATCTGCCGTTATCCCTGTACCTGCCTCCGCGGAGGGACTGCACCACCTTGATGAAAGTCTCCTGGAACAGGTCCTCGGCCAGCTGATGATTTTTGATGGTGAGCAATATATAAGTGAACACCTTTCTGCGGTGCCTCTGGATCAATATCTCAATGGCTGACTGGTCACCTTTTACGTATGCTTGAACCAATTCCTGGTCGCTCGCTGCACTTTTTTTCAAATCTCTCTTGCCTGTTGGTTAAGCGTAGAGGTGTTCCGATAGGCGATGTTTTTTAACGGGATTTCCGATGCAATTAAACAAAAAATATTGTTATAACAAAATGTATTACTTTTACGCGTATTCTTCACTTTTTGTTACACTGCCTGTAAGCCACAAATTTTATGCCGGTAATCAGTGACCAGGAGATACACATCAAGGGTGCCCGGGTGCATAATCTGAAGAACGTGGAGTTGCGGATCCCCCGTGACCGGATGGTGGTGATTACCGGCCTTTCGGGTTCCGGGAAATCCTCGCTTGCATTTGACACCCTTTATGCAGAGGGTCAGCGGCGCTATGTTGAAAGCCTTTCAGCCTATGCCAGGCAGTTCCTGGGGAGAATCGAGAAACCCGATGTGGATTTCATACACGGTATCCCGCCCGCGGTGGCACTGGAACAGCGGGTCCGTAGCCAGAATCCCCGCTCCACGGTGGGGACCTCCACGGAAATATATGATTATCTGAAACTCCTGTATGCCAGGATCGGGAAGACCTATTCCCCCGTATCGGGCAGACTGGTGAAGAAACATTCAGTGTCCGATGTGGTTGATCACCTTCTCGGGCAGGAAGAGGGCAGGCGGCTCGTGATCCTGTCCGTGGTTTCCCTTCATCCGGAAAAAGAAACCGATTATCAGCTGGATATCTATATACAGCAGGGAATGACCAGGGCCCTGGCGGGGGACAGGCTCATTCCGCTGGAAGATTTGAAGGGGGGGATGCTGCCGGCCGGGGAGCGTACGCTGCGGCTGGTGGTGGACCGGATCGTCGTGCAGAAGGATGACCTTTCCGTGAGCAGGTTTGGTGATTCGGTCCAGACAGCCCTGCAGATGGGCCACGGTCACTGCCTGGTCTGGGATCCTGAAACAGGTGAAACGGAAGAGTTCTCCACCCGGTTCGAGGCGGACGGGATTGAATTCCTGGAACCCAGCGAGCATCTGTTCAGTTTTAACAACGCGCTGGGAGCCTGTCCGGTGTGTGAAGGATACGGGAAGGTCATCGGTATTGATGAAGACCTTGTCATCCCGGACAAGCGCCTTTCCGTTTACGATGATGCCATCGTCTGCTGGAAAGGGGAAAAAATGAAACGGTGGAAGGAAAGGCTGGTGATGAATGCGGACCGTTTTGATTTTCCGATCCACACCCCCTATTTCCAGCTGACAGATGAACAGCGGCGGCTGCTTTGGACAGGAAACAGGTACTTCAGGGGACTGAACCGTTTTTTTGACCACCTGGAAAAAAAGAAGTACAAGATCCAGTACCGGGTGATGTTGTCACGCTACAGGGGCAGGACGGTCTGTCCCGAATGCAACGGAAGCCGGCTGCGGAAAGAGGCGGGATATGTGAAGGTGGGGGGCAAAACCATCAGGGAGCTCGTTAGGCTGCCGCTCAGTGAGCTGGATCTCTTTTTCTCCCGGCTCCGGCTCAGCAGGAAGGATCAGGAAATATGCGACCGGCTGCTAAGTGAGATTGTTACCCGGTTGCGTTTTATGAATGAAGTGGGACTGGGTTACCTGACCCTGAACCGGCTTTCGTCCACCCTCTCGGGAGGGGAGAGTCAGCGGATCAACCTGGTGACTTCCCTCGGGAGCAGCCTGGTGGGATCGCTCTACATCCTGGATGAACCCAGCATCGGTCTTCACCCCAGGGATACCTCCAGGCTGATCGGTGTGCTCAGACAACTGCAGCAACTGGATAACACGGTGGTGATCGTGGAGCATGACGAGGAGATCATCAGGGCTGCGGATCTGGTGGTGGACATGGGTCCCGGCGCAGGCAGGCACGGTGGTGAGGTGGTTTTCCTGGGAAGTCTCCCGGAGCTGCTGGAAAATGACAGTAGCATGACGGCCAGGTACCTGAACGGGCTGGAATCCATACCGGTTCCAGCCGGCAGGCGGAAATGGAACAATTACATCGAGATCGTCGGCGCCAGGGAGAACAACCTGAAGGGGATTCATGTGCGGTTTCCGCTTAACGTGATCACGGTGGTCACCGGGGTGAGCGGTTCGGGAAAATCGAGCCTGGTGGGATCGATCCTTTATCCCGCCCTGAACAAATATTTGAACGGCAGCGGTGAAAAACCGGGAAAACATGATCTGATCGGGGGAGATCTCCATCTGATCAGGCGTACGGAGATGGTGGACCAGAACCCCATCGGCAGGTCCTCCAGGTCCAATCCCGTTACCTACCTGAAGGCATACGATGAGATCAGGAATCTGTTTGCCTCGCAACAGGCATCGAGGATCAACGGATTCAAGGCCTCCCATTTTTCTTTCAACGTGGACGGAGGCAGGTGTGAAGAGTGCCAGGGGGAGGGCGAGATCAAGGTGGAAATGCAGTTCATGGCCGATGTGAAGCTGGTCTGCGAAAGCTGCGGCGGAAAAAGGTTCAGGGACGAGGTGCTGGAGGTCACCTACCGGGGCAGGAACATCCACGATGTGCTGGAGATGACGATCAATGAGGCCATCGAATTCTTCGGTCAGTCGGATGCCTCAACGGAAAAGAGGATCGTCAGAAAGCTGATGCCGCTGCAGCAGGTGGGACTGGGG
>DSDZ01000203.1 GCA_011048475.1 Bacteroides sp.
ACCTGTCCCAGCTCATTTCCGATGAAGTGGCATACACGTTCTCCGGCGGAATGGGTGACTGAATGGAGCGGATCATCACATCTGCCATGGACTCAATATCACCGGGTCTGGCCAGGTACCCGTTGAATCCCGGCTTGATGGTCTCCGGAAAATGATCCACGTCTGTGGCAAGGATGGGGAGGCCGAAATTATAGGCCATGGATTCCACGCCGGAGGGAGTTGCTTTCAGGTAGAACAGCACAATGGCATCGCTGACCTGGAAGTACCGGTGTACCTCCTCGTCGGGCACGAATTCCGTGATGGCCACCACACTGTCCTGAAGTTTGTATTTCTCCACCAGGTCCAGCGGCCTGTATTTCCTTTCATCCTCACCGGATGCCAGAAACAGCTTCTTGGCCAGTCCGAACAGGGCCTGTTTCAGGCGGGTTGAAAATTTCCCGGTGTCGAGGGTATCCCAGAACAGTTCCCCCACGATCAGAAGGGATACATCGTCCCGTTTCCGGGCAACCAGCCGGAAGGCTTCGATGACGTTGTGAAGCCCCTTGTATTTCCGGATGAACCCGAAAAAGAGGAACACATGTTTTTTCAGTCCCAGGGAAGCTTTGAACCGGTCCGCATCAAATGATTCATCTTTTTGGAACATGTCGTATACCGGGTGATACAGTTTCAGAACCGGGATCCCTGTCCCCGGCCGGGGATCCCCTGGGAACATGAGCGCGAGGTCCTTTCGGGGAAACAGGGAGGTCAGCTCCCTGAATGTCTTCATGGAGTGGGTGATATAGCCGTCGCTGTAGGCGATGCACCTCCTGGTGAGCCATCGGTCCAGCCTGCTGTTCTCCTTCTGGATCACGAAATGGAGATCAAAGAGCACACGAACGCCCGCTTTCTGCAGGTGCCTGGCCACATACCTGAGGGGGATCCCCTGGATGGCAATGGCCCACTGGATAATGACCCGGTCGGGATCCAGCTCCCGGATAAAGCGAATGGTTTTCCGCCAGGTTCCCGGCCGGTTGTAATCGAGCAGGTAATGCACCCGGATCCCGGTACCTGCCAGCTTGTCCCCGCGGCTTTTCCGGTCCATGAAATCCCTGGGAACAATGGACGGATACTGCTGTATCCAGGAAACGATGTGGACTTCCACATCCCCCGTCCGGTCCAGTGCCCTGGCCAGTGAAGTGTTGTAGTTGGCGATCCCCCCCTTGAACTGGGGTCCCGGACCAAAGGCGACGATCCTTCTCATCCGTCCACTCTCTTTTCAGATCTGCCCGAGGGCTGCCTCATATACCCTTTTCATCCCTTCCTCGAGGGAGATCTTCGGTTTCCACCCGAACCTGGACTCCACCAGGGACATGTCGCAGTAGCGCGAATGCACACCCACCGGCTTGTCCGTCAGGGGTCTGATTTCCGGCGAATATCCTGCAAAGCGCGTGAACAGGCCGATCAGCTCCAAAAAAGAGGTAAGCTTCCCCGAGCCGATGTTATACGCACTTCCGTCGGAGACGTGGTCCATCAGGATGAAGATCAAATCGAGTACATCCTCAATATGTACAAAATCCCTCCCCTGCTTTCCCGTTCCCCACACCTCGAAGGGGTCCTCCCGGCGGGCCGCACGGGCTGCAATGGCAGGTACCGGGTAAGACAGGTCCTGGTCCTCCCCGTACCCTGAAAAGGGCCGGATGCATACCACGGGAATACCGTAGTGGCCGGCGGCGATCCTGGCCAGGAATTCACCGGTCAGCTTGGACCATCCGTAGGTCATATCCGGAACACCCAGGTTCTTTTCAAAATCAATGTCCGCTTCGCTCAGTGCGATGGCGCCGTTGGGGGACTGCAGGTTGACGGGATATGCCGCACTGGAGCTGGGGTAAAGGACCCGCTCGGGCCGGTGCTGACAGATCCAGTAAAAGAACTCGGCATCAATGGAAAGGTCCAGCGCAACGGCCATGGGATCTCCCTCAATTTTCGCCCTTCCTCCCACGATGGCCGCAAAATGAAAAACGTCCGAAAAACGATCGAATTCCAGCCCGTATTCCTCCTGGATGTACCGGGGATTTTTCCTTAACCGGAACAGCAGGTCCCTGAAGTCCCCCTTCCAGAAATACATCCGCCCTTCCTCCCCGATGATCTCCACATCGCCGCATTTCCTGGATGAACTGTATTCCATCCAGGTGGAGGGATGGGTGCCAATGGAAAGATCATCCACCATGAACAACAGGTCGCCTGTGGTCCGGTTCAGCCTTCTGACCATGTTCCTGCCCACAAATCCGCACGCCCCTGAAATCAAATGGATCTTCTTCACTTATATGGTCTTTTCTATTTCGTAATGATTGCGTTCGGTGGCACTTCGGGAGATCAGTTCTCCCAGAAAACCGCCTATGAAAAGCAGCGTTCCGATGACCATGCTGGTAAGCCCGATATAGAAGAAGGCACTGTCGGCGATCAGTTTCCTGGGAATGTGCTTGATGAGTGCCACCAGCTTGTCCACTCCCATGTACAGGGCAATGGCAAAACCGATGAGGAAAACCAGGGTTCCCAGCGTACCGAACAGGTGCATGGGTTTTTTCGCAAACCGGGTCAGGAACATCACGGTGAGCAGGTCCAGAAAACCCTTGATGAACCGGTCCATCCCGTACTTGGTGACTCCGTATTTCCGCTCCTGGTGCTGGACGATCTTCTCCCCGATCCTTGTAAAACCATTGCTCTTGGCCAGCACGGGGATGTACCTGTGCATGTCGCCGAAGACCTCCACACTTTTGGCCACATCATTCCGGTATGCCTTCAGTCCGCAGTTGAAATCGTGCAGCCTGATGCCGCTTACTTTCCTTGCCGCCCAGTTAAACAGCTTGCTGGGAAGGTTCTTGGAGAAAAACGGATCGTACCGTTTCTTTTTCCAGCCGCTGACCACGTCATAGCCTTCCTCCACCACCATGCGCCTCATTTCCGGGATCTCCTCGGGACTGTCCTGCAGGTCGGCATCCATCGTAAACACCACCTCCCCTGCCGCCATACCGAAGCCGGTATGAAGTGCAGCTGATTTGCCGTAATTCCTCCTGAACCTGATGCCCCTGATCCAGGGATGGATCGTTTTCAGCCGTTCGATCTCCTCCCATGACCCGTCATTGCTCCCGTCATCCACCAGGATCAGTTCATATGTGAGCCGTTGGGGATCCAGGGAATCCCGTACCCACGAGCAGAGTTCGGGAAGGGATTCCACCTCATTATACAGGGGAACAACGATAGAAAGATCCATCCGTCCGGTTTCGATTATCGCACGTTATCCGCCGAAGACTCCTCTTTCCTGACGAAAGCCGCAATGATCAGTCCGAAGATCCCGTTCAGGATGATTTGCCCGACAATGGCAGTGCGCACCATCCTCGGGATTGAGGTGGATTTTTCAATGCGTTCAAACAGATCGTCATGCATGCTTTCCGGGATCCTGGAATTGTTCATGATCCGCTCCTGGGCAAAGATCTTCGTTTTTTCGATCAGTTCGGGATCGATCACCGTGTACAGCAGGTATGTGAAGGCCGCACTGAGGATACCGGCAACGAATCCGATCGCCAGTGCCATCAGGAGCAACCGTCCGTAGGACGCGTATCCGCCCATATACTCGTTCCGGTAAGCGATCAGGCAGTAGGTCAGCACGGCGATCCCCACAGCAAAGGAA
>DSDZ01000064.1 GCA_011048475.1 Bacteroides sp.
ACGATCTTCACCATCATTTCACCCGGTTTGATCGCCGTGAGGATCTTCTGGCCAAGCGCTTCATCCTTCACCTCATCGGTGAATTGCTTGGCAATCTTAAAATTCACGTCTGCATCCAGGAGGGCACGCCTGACCTCTTTGAGTGTCTCGGCCACATTGATCTCGGTGATCCGCCCCTGGCCCCTGAGCATCCTGAATGAATGCTCCAGTCTTTCTGATAAATTCTCAAACATAGCTGCCGCTTCGAATGATGCGCTGCAAAAATAGCTAAAATCGGACAGACTTAAAAGAAGGGATACGCAACCTTTGGTGAGCCGGGATCATCTTCGGGGAAAGATGGTTCCACCCATGCAGGATCATCTTTTTTAAAAGGCTGATCCGGCAATCCGGATTAGGTTTTCCTCCCGGCCCACTTTTGCATTGTCTGAAGTGGGCCTTTTTTGATCTTTACGTTTTCTTATTGCGCGTGCCTGACCTGGCAGCTCTTTTTTTTCCGGGGGTTTCCGGTTTTTCAATTTTTGCGGCGTACTCTTTCTTGATTTCACCCGGATTCTCAAACCAGCCTTTCAGAGCAATGTATTTTTCCCGGGTACCGATGGAGAAGGTATCGAGCTTCTGGTCCCGGTTCCTGAGCCGGAAAATGACATTCACCACCGCCTGTTTGGTGCTCTTTCTTTTGATTTCCGGTAATTTGGAGAATGTCATGATCTCATCGGTAAGCTCATCGTAGGTCACCGGTCTGTCCAGCTGGCGGAGTCGTTTCAGGATCAATAATTCCCATTTTGATTTCCTGGCCTTCTTCGGTTTTCTTCTGGCGGCTGTTCCGGCGGCCTTTTTGCCTGCAGTCGAAGCCTGGCCGGCTGTTGCTTTCCCCGGCCTGTCAGCAAGTAACTGGGGGATTCCCTCACTGAGATCCTTTTCTGTGACCCCCATCCTGGCCAGCATGTTTTTGATGTGCTGAAGTTTTCGCTCGGTTCTTTCATACTCTTCGGCGTAAAACTGTTTCATCTCGGAGAGCTCCGAATCGGGAAGTTTAAGTGTTTCCATTAATAAATTTTAAATTTAACAGATAAAAACGCAGCCGGAAAACAAATTTCCGATGGCTGCAAGAAATGTGCTGAATATGATATAAGATGCAGATGATGAACGAATTATATAATATGTGCGGTGATTATTTGTTTTTTAATATGGTAAATATATGTTTTTATCGTTGGAGTGCAAAAAATAAAACTAAAAAACAATCGGATCCTCAAGGGCTTTTCTGTACGTTTCAAGGGCCCTGGACCTGGCTTCCCGATGGTCGACCATGGGTGCCGGAGCATCGGAGCTACCATGCTCCGGAAGCCATTTTTTCACATATTCCAATTCCGGGTCAAACTTTTTCATCTGTTCTTCCGGATTAAAAATCCTGAAATAGGGAGCTGCATCGCATCCGGTTCCCGCCGCCCACTGCCAGTTGCCGTTGTTTGAGGAAAGTTCGTAGTCAAGGAGCATCCGGGCGAAATAGGATTCACCCCACCTCCAGTCAATCAGCAGGTGCTTGCATAGAAAACCGGCTGTCACCATCCTGACCCGGTTATGCATGCAGCCGGTCTGGTTAAGCTGGCGCATGCCGGCATCCACCATCGGGTAGCCGGTCGTGCCCCGGCACCACCGCTCAAAGTCATCCTCACGGTTCCTCCAGGCGATCCCGTTGTATCTGGCCCTGAAATTCTGGCTGACCACATGTGGAAAATGAAAAAGGATCTGCATGAAAAATTCCCTCCAGATCAGCTCGCTGAGAAATACGCCGTGTGTATCGTCCAGCCGGGAAATGACCCGGCGGATGCCGACCGTCCCGAACCTGAGATGGGGACTGAGATAGCTTGTTGCGTCGGCTGCCGGAAAATCCCTGGTTTCCTCGTAGCGGTCAATGACCGAGAGGTCATATTCCTTCACCTCTCTGCGGGACTCCCTGAAGCCGAGTTCTGAAAGTTCCGGAATGGTGTGTCCGGATTTGAGAAAAGCCCTTAAGTCGTGACCTTCCCTGGGACGGGGGGGCGTTGCCCCGAACTCCTGCAGCCACCTGTTTTTGTATGGAGTAAAGACCGTGTAGGGAGTCCCGTCGTTTTTCAGGATCTCATCTTTTTCGAAAATGACCTGGTCCTTGAAGGAAAAGAACCGGATGTTCTTATGCCGGAGCAACATCTCCACCTGTCTGTCCCTCTCCAGTGTATAGGGCTCATAGTCCCGGTTGACAAACACGGAACCAATGGCATGTTCGGCGGTCAGTATTTTCCAGATCGCCAGGGGGTCTCCGTGACGAACCAGCAGCGAGCTCCCGGCTTTCCTCAGCCTCTGGTGGATGGATTGCAGGTTCCGGTAAATGAAATCCACCCTGGCATCGTCCGGCGGAAGTTCCTCCAGGATGTTCCAATCGAAGATGAACAGGGCCTGCACCGGCAGTCCCGATCTCAACGCGTGATACAGTGCAGTGTTGTCTTCAAGCCTCAGATCACGCCTGAACCAGCAGACCGATATTTTCGTCTCACCCATCAAGACGTTATTGCTTCGGCCGGTTTTTTCCCGCTAATCCTGAGGACCACGAATCCTGCAATCCCGGCCACAAATGACCCGATCAGAATGCCCACCTTTGCGGAATCCAGGAGGAGCTGATTGTCGGGAAAGGCAAGGTTCGCAATGAAAATGGACATGGTAAATCCCACTCCGGCCAGAAGCGAAACCCCCATCACCTGCCAGAAGTTTGTATTCTCGGGAAGTGAAGCAAGGCCCAGTTTTACCCCGAGCCAGGAGAACAGGAAAATACCGGCGAATTTTCCTGCCACGAGGCTGATGGCGATGGTACTGCTCAGGGTGGTGTCAAGGGCTGTCCCGTTGCTGAAGACAACCCCCGAATTGGCCAGGGCAAAAACAGGCATGATCAGAAAGGCCACCCAGTTGTGAAGCTTGTGCTCCAGCTGCTGGAGGGGAGACTGCACCTTGCTGGTCCATTCCTCCAGGTTGTCCAGTTCTTCGATCTGTTCACTGGTCAGGATGGGCTTGTTGTTATCAGCGGCAGCCCTGATCTTGTCGCTGATGATGCAGAGCCTTTCCGAGTATGTCCGGATATCGATCTTCTGCCGGATGGGAACGGCAAATGCCAGCAAAACCCCTGCAATGGTCGGATGAATGCCGGCCTTCAGAAAGAGGAACCAGATCACGATCCCGAAGGAGAGGATCAGGTACTTTGCATGGATCTCCCGGTAGGAGAGGAAATAGAGAACGGACAGAAGACCCAGGCCGTATACCAGGAGCATCCATTTGATGCTTGTACTGTAGAAAATCGCAATCACGAGGACCGCTCCCAGATCATCCACGATGGCGAAAGCAGTCAGGAATATCTTCAGTCCCAGCGGCACCCTTTTACCCAGTAATGTGATAATGGCCAGTGAGAATGCAATGTCGGTGGCCATGCTGATTCCCCATGCGTGACTGGTTTCCGGATCGCGGTTCAGCAGAAAGAAGAAAGTCACGGGGACCAGCATGCCGCCCAGCGCTGCCAGAAAAGGGAAGGAGGCCTTCTTTACACTGTTCAGTTCACCGATCAGCAGTTCCCGCTTGATCTCAAGCCCGATCAGAAAAAAGAAGATGGCCATCAATCCGTCATTTATCCAAAGGATCAACGG
>DSDZ01000286.1 GCA_011048475.1 Bacteroides sp.
ACGCACTCGTCGGCACAGCGGCCGCACTGGGTACATTTGAATGGATCGATCTGCCAGACGGTATCCTTTCCCAGGGAAGAGCGGGCAAGCGCAAGGGCGCCCGTCCCCGCCGCGGCGAGCCCGAGGGTGATCCGTGCCCCCTTCCGGATGAATTCCCTCCTGCTGGTTTCCCTGTTCTTTTCTTTCATGTGCTGCTTCCTTTAACGGTTTCCCTTTCCTTCAGAGCCTCCGGCAGGGGACACCGGGACAGCTTCCCGCAACTGCTGCAGTGAAAACTTCCGCTGCATTCCCCGCCACCGGTCACCTGCCTCCGGTATATGAAGATCCCCGGAACCAGAAGGAGTCCCCCGAGCAATCCCCCCCTGGCGACCCCCCGTATGAAATTCCTTCTATTCATTGCTTTTCGGTTCAAACAGACGGACCGTGTTGCGGTTAAAATCCAGGGCGTAGATCCGCCCCGGGTCATCGGCACAGACCTCGGGCGCTTTTCCCTCCTCTTTGAACAGAACCGGCGGAGCCACCACGCTCCGCAGCTCACCCGAGGGCTCGTGGATCTTGATCCTGACCATCCCCTTTTCGCTGGTCACGAAGGCCCCGTCGTTCATGACCGTGATCTCGGCCGGATTGCAGCAGCCCGCAAATCCGTTGACGTCGGTGGAATTCTTCTGCCAGAAACCGCGCATCTCCCCGTCGTCCGTGTAATTCTCGATGGCCTTTTTTCCCGGGTTCACCGCCCACAGTTCTCCGTAGCCGTTCACCGCCACGTCGAAGCAGGGACTGGGAATGATGAATCCGTGTCCCGCCTCGGTGACCGCCTTGCCTTCGAACGACCCCAGGATCTCCCCTTCAGGGTTGCAGATGACCACCCTCCGGTTCCCTGCATCGGCCACATAGATGCGGTCGCCCTTGAGGGCCAGGGAGGTAACGACGGTATTCTCACCCAGGCCGGGCCACCGGCTGACCAGGCTGCCCGAATGGTCATACCTGGCCACGAAGGTTTCGTAACCGATATAGAGGTTGTTTTCATCGGCGGCGATGCAGGTGGGCCGGGGCAGGATCTGTTTCATCTCCTGCGCGGATCCATCGGCGGACAAAACCAGCAGCGAGGAATCCCCCACGATATATAACCTGTCACTGAACAGGCACATGCCCGTTGCGGTCAGCGGATCCAGGGAATAGTTGCGTGTTTCCCGGTGAGAGATCAGCGCCTCATCCACATACCTGAGTGAATCCACATCCAGCGCATAGGGATTGTTCCCCCTGCGGCCGGGCCGGTCGGAAAGGAAGTCCGCCACGATCACCCCGATGATGACCGCCAGGACCACCAGCACCAGAATGGTAAAGTTTCTTTTTTTCATCCGTTCAATATTTTGACTTACTGCCGCCCGGCGGCCAGGTCCAGGCAGACCATGGTCTTTGAATCCCGCATCACCAGGTACCCGTCCGCAATGGCCAGCGGCGCCCATGCATCCTGTCCCTCCAGCACCCGGTGCCTGTCCAGTTCAATGTACCGGCTCGTGGAGGGTCTTGCGATGATCAGCGTGGCGTCGTCGTCCAGGATGAACAGCTTGTTATCGGCGATCATATAAGGCCCCAGTCCGAACCGCTTCGTCTGCCCGCTGGACCACACCACCCTGGTGAAATCGTCCGGATGGACGCAGACCAGTTCATTTCGGAGCGGTCCCGCATCCTTGGGCATGATCCCCAGCAGGTGTCCCCCGAACACCACGGGTGTCTGCTGTTCACACGCCAGTCCCTCCGGGGGCTCATACTCCTGCAGGACCTCCACACGAAATCCGTTCCCGTTCCGGGTAAGCTGCAGGACCATGCTGCCCGCGCCGTAGCCCGCGGTCAGGAATATCTTTCCGCCGGGAAGACAGACAGGCGACGGCGCCACCACCTTGTGGTTCCAGTTCTCTGTCTCCCACAGGATCTCCCCCGCACGGTCGCCATCCGCAGCGATCCCGCATGCACCGCCCGTTGCACTGTAAACGTACATCCTTACCCCGCCGTACTCGTAAGGCATGATGGAGGAGTGGGACATGAGCCAGCCTTTTTCGTTCGGGGTTTCCCAGATCACCTCACCGGTTTCCAGGTCGAGGGCCGCCAGCAGCGCCTTTCCCCCGGTGGCAATGACAGCCATGCCCTGATCCACCAGGGGACACTGCCCTGTGTACCACATGGGAATCTCCGATTCGTAATCCTTTTCCACATCGAGTCCCCAGAGGAACTCCCCGTCCTCCCTCCGCACGCACATCACATGGCCGCGGGGACCGATGGTCACCACGTGATCCTCTGTGACCGCCGGCACGGTACGGGACATGCCGTGGTTCCTTTTCACGCTGATGCGGTATCCCCTTCTCCAGATCTCTTTCCCGGACACCAGGGAGAAGCAGCGGAGCACATCCGCCCGCATCCCCTCGTCGTAATCCATCACGTAGACCGCACCACGGTATATGGCTGCGCCCGCGTAACCTTCTCCCATCTCCACCTCCCACATCACCTTCGGGCCATCTGCCGGGAAGGATTCGATGAGCGCCACCCCGTTACGGCTGATGTTGTCGAACGCCTCCCCCCTGAAGCGGGGCCAGGTGCCTTCGAGCGTATTTTCAAGGCTTCCCAGGGTTTCGGAATAGGCACCGATGTCAACATCCGCCAGGGGCACCGCATTCTCCCCCCGGTTATCCGCTCCTGGTTCCGAAGTGGAAAATTCTTCCACCGGATCCTTTGCCAGCCACCATCCCAGGGAGATGATCCCCGCGAGGACCAGCACCCCGGTTACCAGATCCTGTATGTGCCATTTCAGTTTCACTCTGATATATCGTAGGCAACCAGTTTATCCCCGTGCCTGACAAGAAGCATCCCGTGCCAGATAACCGGCCGGGCCCAGTGGGCTCCGCTCCCCTCCTCCACCCGGAAGGAACTCACAACAGTGAAGCTTTCCGGATCGGCCTTTACCAGTGCCAGGTGCCCGCGTTTGTCCTCATAGCAGTAAAGCATTCCGTCGGCATAGATGACGGGACCCTTGTTGTGGAACACCCCGATCCAGACGATCTCTCCGGTGTCCCAGTTCATACAGAGCCATTTGCCGTTGTTCCTGTCGGTGAAATTGGATCCGTACAGGTAACCATCCACCAGCACCACGCCATGGTTCTGGTTGTCAAAGGTCCGGTCCAGGAATTTTTCCTTCACCGACCGGCCGTCGGGAGCAATTTCCAGCATCACGGATTCCCTGTCCCACCCGCTGGTGATCCAGAGGCAGCTGTCGCTGTACGTGGGAGTATTGGCCAGAATGGTGGTATTCTCGTCATTCTTGTCCGGGAAGTGGTAATGGTAGGTCCACATGATCTCCCCGTTGCCGGGATCGACCGCAAGGACATGCGTCCGGGTGGCGGTGATGATATACTGTTTCCCGCAGTGGTCGATCAGGGCAGGGGACATGTAGGAGCGTGCCGCTCCGAGCGGTTCGGATTCCCATACCGGTTCGCCCGTGAATTTATCCAGGGCGATCACCGTTGTGCGGTCACCCGCCGGGGTGGCGATCACCTTGTCATCCACCAGCAGGAGGGATTCGGAAACACCGAACATATCCCACCGGCTGCCGTATGCTGCATGCA
The DNA here is from genome assembly GCA_011048475.1 of Bacteroides sp. GTDB lineage: Bacteria > Bacteroidota > Bacteroidia > Bacteroidales. The sequence continues at coordinate 3,618 of DSDZ01000286.1, forward strand.
GGTCCACGCTCCAGATCTCCTCGCCGCTGAGGGCATTGA
>DSDZ01000288.1 GCA_011048475.1 Bacteroides sp.
ATGATTCATAATTAATATCAAAAACGACCCATGATGAAAAACCCATTGCTGCTTCTTGCCATTTTACTGTGCGCTACGCTCTCTCTCAGTCTCAGCGCCCAGATCCCCTACCAGGCCCCCCCTAATTACCTGGTCAACGAGGTGGTGGATATCAGCGGAGATTTCCGGGACTTTTCCAATACCTATTACCTGGCCGACGCCCTTGGCTCATTTGATGCCTCCGCGGCCAGTGGGACCATCGTCTACAGGCGGTATGAATTCTCCTCCCGGCAGGCGTTCAATAACATCCTTGCCCAGTTGAGGCCGGTGGGACAGAACGAATTCCCGGCTGTGGAATATGCCGCATCCCCCGAGCTTCCTTTCTCGCTTGAATTCATCACACCGCGTACCTTCCGGATCAGGGCAGCCACGGGGCTCCAGGCAGCGCCCGAAGGGGAATCCCTCATGCTGGCAGGGGGAAAGGTGAACCGGCGGTCCGACTGGCAGTACAGCCCGGTGCCGGGCGGACACAAATACTCCAGCGATCACGGGGCGGTGGTGGTGAGAGAGCGGCCATGGCGCATCGAGATCTATAACGGGGAAGGGGAACTGATCACGCGGACCCTGCACAAAGGGGATGATGATTCCACCTATACCCCTGTCCTTCCGTTTTCTTTTGTCCGCAGGGCCTCAGACTACTCCAGAAGCGTGTCTGCCGCCTTCAGCCTTGGACCGGATGAAAAGATCTTCGGGTGCGGCGAATCCTTCACGGGACTGAACAAGCGGGGACAGAAGGTGGTCCTGTTCGCCGATGATGCCAACGGGGTGGAGAACGAGACCATGTACAAGCCCATTCCCTTCTTCATGAGCAGCTACGGGTACGGCATTTTCATGCATACCTCCACACCCGTCACCTGTGATTTCGGCAAGTATTACTGCGGGATGAGCTCCCTGATGATCGGTGACGACCGGCTGGATTTGTTCGTCTTCCTGGGGAAACCGGCAGAGATCCTGGATGAGTACACCGACCTGACCGGCAAGGCGCCCATGCCCCCCCTGTGGTCCTTCGGATTCTGGCAGAGCCGGATCACATACTTTTCCGAGCAGGAAGGAAGGGCGGTGGCGGATAAATTGCGGAAACACAAAATCCCGGCCGATGTGATCCATTTCGACACAGGCTGGTTCGAGGAGGACTGGCGGTGCGATTACAGGTTCTCCGGATCCAGGTTCGACGATCCGGCAGGGATGATCAAAGACCTGAAGCAGAATGGATTCCATGTCTGCCTCTGGCAGCTGCCCTATTTTGTTCCCAAGAACCGGCTTTTCCCGGAATTACTGGAGAAGGACCTGGTGGTCAGGGACCGCTCGGGGAACATTCCGTACGAGGATGCGGTGCTCGATTTTTCCAATCCGGAAACGGTGGACTGGTACCAGGAAAAGATCGGCGGACTGCTCGAAATGGGCGTGGGAGCCATCAAGGTGGACTTCGGGGAGGCAGCCCCGCTGAACGGGATCTACCACTCGGGGCGGACCGGATTTTACGAGCACAACCTGTATCCGCTGCGTTATAACAAGGCCGCGGCCGATGTCACCCTGGAGGTGAACGGGGAACACATTATCTGGGCGCGCAGTGCCTGGGCCGGCAGCCAGCGGTATCCGCTCCACTGGGGCGGCGATGCCGCCTCCACCGATGTGGGCATGGCCGCCCAGCTGCGCGGGGGACTCTCCTTCGGACTTTCGGGCTTCACTTTCTGGAGCCATGACTTCGGCGGATTCGTATCCCCCACCCCTGAAAAGCTGTACCGGAGGTGGACCGCCTTCGGTGCCCTGAGCTCCCACTCCAGGAGCCACGGTCAGCCGCCCAAGGAAGCATGGGAATACAGCGAGGAGTTCCTGGATTATTTCAGGTCGGCCATCGAGACCAGGTACCGGCTGATGCCTTATATTTATGCGCAATCGAAAGACTGTTCGGAAAAAGGGCTGCCCGTGGTCCGTGCCCTCTTCGTGGATTACCCGGATGATCCGGGTTCCTGGCTCATCGAGGACCAGTACATGTTCGGTTCGGACATGCTGGTCGCTCCCCTGCTGACAAACGGCGACACAAGGAACGTCTACCTTCCCCCGGGATCCTGGATCGATTACCAGACCGGAAAGTCATACCCCGCGGGTTGGCACCACATTGAAAAAGGCGACCTGGATATCATTGTGCTGGTACGTGACGGTGCCGTCATCCCCCACATCAGGCTTGCCCAGTCCACCATGGAGATGGACTGGTCGAAACTGGAGCTGGTGGTCTTCGCGACCGGGAACCAGCCGGCCGGTGGACTGGTGTGCCTGCCGGAGGACAATACGCTGCATGAGCTTTCATTGCAGAAACCGGGGAACAAATACCAGTTGAAGAATGATCCGCTGGCCGGCAGGGTTGCATGGAAGATCAGAACGTACGCTGACTGAGATGAACCTCCGGAAAACACTTGCCGCGGTCGTTTCGGTGCTGCTCTGCACAACTTGCATCCTCCCGAAGTCACGGGGCCAGGTATTTACCGGATCAGAACCTTATGCGTGGAAAAATGTGCGGATCGTGGGTGGCGGATTTGTAACGGGATTCGTGTTCCATCCCAAAGAACCCGGTCTGCGCTACTGCCGGACCGACATGGGAGGCGCCTACCGGTGGAGCCCGGATCAAAAGGAATGGGAGCCCCTGCTGGACTGGATCCCTTACAAAGACCTGAACCTGATGGGGATTGAAAGCATCGCACTGGACCCCGCTGATCCGGACCGGCTCTACATGGCATGCGGGACCTATACCAATCCCGGCACCCCGGACGGGGCCATCCTGTGGTCAGCCGACCGAGGTTGCACCTTTCGCCGGGCCGACGTGCCATTCAAGATGGGCGGGAACGAGAACGGCCGCGGGAACGGGGAACGGATGGCCGTGGATCCCCTCAACGGGAACATCCTGTACCTGGGGACAAGGCACAACGGGCTCTGGAGAAGCACGGACAGGGCCCTGTCCTGGTCACCCGTGGAAAGCTTTCCCGATGTAAAGGAGGCACTCCCCGAGCCGGTTGACGGACGGGACAGCTGGCGCCGCCGCCAGGAAACGGGGAGTGGTGTCATTTTCGTGCAGTTTGATCCCGCAGCAGGAGGGAATGGCAGGTGTGATGTGATCTATGCGGGGGTATCCCTCATGGGCAGGGAAAACCTGTTCCGAAGCCTTGACGGAGGCGAAACCTGGCATGCGGTACCCGGACAGCCCAAACAGTTCAGGCCCACCCACGGGGTGCTGGCTTCCGACGGGATCATGTTTATCACCTACGGCACCAATCCGGGGCCCTGGCCCATGCGAGATGGTGCGGTCTGGAGACTGGACACAAAAGCGGATACCTGGACGGACATCACACCCGACAGGCCAGATCCGGAGAATGGCAGGGCCTTCGGATATGCGGCCGTTTCAGTGGATGCCACCGATCCGGATGTGATCATTGCCAGCACCTACCACCGCTACAGTGCAGGTGGTGAGGAGCTGTTCCGGAGCACCGACGGTGGTGAGACCTGGATCCCCCTGTTTGCCGGCGGTGCGGAATTCGATTATTCTTTAGCCCCCTATGTCCGCCACACCGGGGTGCACTGGATGTTCGATGTGGAGATCGATCCCTTCGACCCTGACCAC
>DSDZ01000447.1 GCA_011048475.1 Bacteroides sp.
AATCCCCTCCAGGAAAGCATCGATCTGAAGGGCAAAATGCTCCCGGTCGACGGACCTGGTCCCCAGGTTGATTTCCGGGCGTTTGTCAACCCACCATTCCGCTTCCCTTTCCCGCCGGTAACAGTAGGAATGCAGATCGAAAAGGATCGCCATGCCATGTTGTTCAAGAATGTGGCGGATGACCGTATCCAGCAGCTGGTGGAATTCCCTGTATTTTTCCAGGGTCACCTCCCTCTCCTTGGCGGTCAGTGGCCGCTTCCACACCCTGAGTCCCCACTGTTCCCGGTCATGCGCATAGATGCAGTATTCCATCTCCCTGTTCAGGTCATATTCAAACCTGGAGTCCAGGGCAACGATCTGCATGGGAAAGTCCCTGATAAAAAGATCCGTGTAGGGATCCTCCTCCCGGAAGCGTTCCCCGGCGGTCACCTCCATTACCTCCAGCAGGTCGCGCCGGACCCTGCTGCCCGCGTGCAGGGCCACCCCCAGGCAGCTGTCCGGCGCCCTGAAGTGAAACCTGGCGGAACCGAGGAATGTCATTCCCTCCATGGGAAACTTCTTTTTTTTCAGTCCCTCCCCGATCTCTTCCAGTGTATAGCGCCTCATTGCTTTTCCATTGCTCAGATCTCCAGGGGTTCGGCCGTCAGTGTGGGCACCAGTCCCCCTCCCGCACTCACATTGATCACCGGGCTGTCCGATATCCGGGTGATCGTCCCGCTGTACCGGTTGTTAAGGGCAAACGGATTGATATTCACATACTTGGGTTTAAAAACAACCGAGCGGGAAATTTCAGGATACTCGTCAGTGGGGATGTCCACATACTCCTGGACCACCCAGGTGTCATCGTCCAGGTGGTCGTTCATCACCTTTTCCCAAACATCCTGTGGTGTTTCCCTCCCTATATAGACATCCTTTCCGCCGTATTTGTTGCCCGGTTTTAAAACCAGCCGGTCCTTTTGTTCGGGGATGAAACTTTTCAGATGCACCAGCCGCCTTCCGTATTTTACCCGCACATCCGCCAGCACCGCAGTCCACGGAATGGTGTTCCTGATCAGCTGCCTTTCCCTGTCGGTGAAAACCGACTGGTACCGGGGATCGGCCAGCACCGCCAGCACCTTCTTGTTTCCCACGATATAGGAGCGGAAGGAATTGCAGCAGCAGACCAGTCCGGACCCGATGCAGCCGATGAAATCCTGCACCTCATCCCATTTTTCAATGAGCTCCCTGGTGATCACCCGCTTGTACACGAGATGCACTTCCTGTCCCCCGGCCACGGCCCTGCCCCTTTTGATCTCAAAATCCTGCGGGGTGGCGATGATGGTTTCAATTCCGTGTTCGGTGAAATGCTGCCTGTGCAGTTCGAATTCCGACCGCGTGGACACATCCGCCCAGTCCACAATGGCTACCACGGGTTTCTCGGGAAACTGCCTCTGGATCTCACGAAATTCCCTGTAGCATTGAAGCAATGATTCCAGCAACCTTCCCTGCCTCCTGGCATACCGGATCCGGTATCCGTTCAAAAAAGGATATTTTCTGAAGATCACCTGGAACCCCTCTTCAAGCACATCCGCATAGGCAATTCCGGCAGGTGAGTCGCAGTTGAATTCAAGGAATTTCAATGATTCCCCATTGAGAAATGCATCCAGCCGCGAAATGACAAGGGGATTCCTGTATCCCGGTTCGATCCGGAACAACCTGTTCTCCTTCTCTGAAAATCCCATGATCCCCCTTACCCGGTCATCCGACAGGTATAGCCCTATGAACTTGTTAAGGGCCCTGCTCATCCGTTCCACATGGCTCTTGAGCAATGCCGATTGCCTGGAGGATATGAAGTTGGGCTTTAGCAGCGTGGGCATTGCCTCTCCTCCGAAGGTGCAGCCGCGTTCCACCAGAAACATCTGCAAAAACGACATGTGCTCTTCAGGCGATGTCCTGTTTTTCAGGAAATACTCCCTGTATTCCCTGTTCAATTGCTGAATGGAATCTGCCATGGAGATATGAATCGATCAATTTTATATATTTATTGGCTAAAATTACCCTTTTTTCAATCTAAATTACTACCACCATGCTCCTCCATCACCAATTTGTCAGAATGGCCAAAAAGCATCAAAAAAAGCTTGCCATTATTGACAAGACCACCCAGAGCAATGTTACCTATGCCAGGGCCCTCATTGCAGCCCTGATTTTGTCGAAAAAATTCAGGAAATACGAGAAGGGATACACCGGGATCATGATCCCCACCTCGGCCGGTTGTGCACTGGCCTCGGTCGGATTGCTCATGAGCGGCAGGATCCCGGTGATGATCAATTACTCCACAGGTGCGGAACAGAATGCGCGCTACGCGCAGAAAAAATGCGGCTTTCAGACCATCATTGCCTCCCGTGCGCTGCTTGAAAAGATCAACTGTCCCAAACTGGAGGGGATGATCTTCATTGAGGACATCATGAAACAGGTGACCACAGGCGACAAGCTCCTTGCCGCCATCCGGTCCAAACTACCCACCTCCCTGATCCTTGCGGGCATCCACGGGGGTGATGAACATGACACGGCGGCCATCCTGTTCACCAGCGGCAGCGAAAAAGACCCCAAGGCGGTGCAGCTGACCCACCGGAACCTGGGAACGAATATCCTGAATTTCGGTGCGCACATCCATCTCCGGGAGTCGGACATCCTGCTGGCCAACCTGGTCTTTTTCCACATCTTCGGACTGACCTGCAACCTGTGGGTCTCTTTTGTCTACGGAATGACCATGGTGACCTACGCGAATCCCACCGAGTTCCAGACCATCAGCAAAATTGCCAGGGAGGAAAAACCCACGATCATGGTGGGCACCCCGAGCTTTTACTGGGGATACCTGCAGAAATCGGAACCGGGCGATTTCAAAAGCCTCCGAATCATGGTGGCCGGGGCCGACAAGTGCCCGGATGCATTGCGTGAAGGGTACATGGAAAAACACGGGGTCACCCTTCTGGAGGGATACGGAGCCACCGAAACTTCCCCGGTGGTTTCCACGAACACCCCCGAATTCAACCGGCCGGGAAGCATCGGAAAGGTGATTCCCAACGTGCAGGTGAAAATCGAGCACCTGGAGACAGGGAAGGAATGCAAACCTGGCGAGGTGGGAAAGATCCTGGTAAAAGGGGACCTGGTGATGAAAGGATACCTGGGCGATCCCGGGCTGACCGCCGAAAGCATTGTGGACGGCTGGTACAACACGGGCGACATGGGATATTTCGATGAGGACGGATTCCTTTACCATTCAGGCAGATACAAGCGGTTCGTGAAGATTGGCGGCGAAATGGTTTCGCTGGTCAGGGTGGAGAATGTGATGGAGCAGTTCCTGCCCAAAAATGCCAAGTGCTGTGTGGTCGAGATCCCGGATGATGTGAAGGGCTCCACCATCGTTGCGGCGGTGAACATGGAGATCAACAAGATCGCCATCCTGAGGAAAATGGCAAAACATCTGCCCAACATTGCGCTTCCCAGGCAATTTTTTGTGATCGAGGAACTGCCCATGATGGGAACGGGTAAAATAGATTTCCGCACCGTGACCGCCATGGTCAGGGACATGTCAGAAAAACAGGATGCCGTCTGATCAAACTTACAGGATCCTGGTTATCTC
>DSDZ01000065.1 GCA_011048475.1 Bacteroides sp.
GGTCGACCCTTCCATCTTCATCATCCCCAACGGGAATCATATTGATTTCAGCCAGACCGTGCTGGAAATAGCGGGTGATTACAGTGACATGCTTTGCATCAGCAATTATCCCATCTACGGATACAGGGCCGGGTATGCCACTTACCGGGATACCCTGCAGGATCTGACCCGTCCGGCAAAAAATGCGCTCACCGCCATCGAGAACGCCGGACTGACGGGCAGGATGAAGATCATTGTGGCCGAATACGGACCCTTTGACTGGGGCGACAGTTGGCCGATGATCAATGACATGGGACACAACCTGTGCAATTTTGAAATGACCGGCGAGTTGCTGCTTATCCCGGAAGTGGAGTTTTCGGTTTTCTGGAATACCCGGTGGATTAACAATGACACCGAGCCTTACAGTGTGTTCGATGCGCTGGACAGGCACGGGAATTTCAATGCCAACGGGATGGGACTGATGATCTGGGGAAATTACCTGGGCAACAAAATGGTGCAGACCACATCCACGCTCCATCAGCGGACCTTCGCCAGTCTTGTCCCGGAAGAGGGCAGTCTGTATGTATACGTGATCAACAAAGCTGAAGAGCCTGTTCCCATCAGGCTGAATATTGAAGGTGCCGGTAAACCCGGGCTGGTTACGGCCCATGAACTGTTCGGGGAAGGTCCCGATGACGTGGAGCCGGTCTGGCAGGAGTGCGACAGGTGGGATGATCCCACCCGTTTCACCGTGAAGGGGACCAGCATCACGGTGGTGGAATATTTCCTGGGGGATGAAGATCAACCAGCAGTAAAAAGAAATCATTGAGTAGCCAATGAAAATTATTCATTATTTAGTGATTGTTTGCCTTGTACTGCTATCCTGTGCACGGCCTTCTGAAATGCCGGGCAGCAGGTCTGGGAACCCCAATATATTGATTATCATGGCAGATGATATGGGATTCTCAGACCTGGGATCCTATGGTGGCGAGATCAGCACCCCGCATATTGACAGACTCGCTGCCAATGGCATCAGGTATACCAGTTTCTATAATGCAGGCAGATGTTGTCCCACCCGGGCTTCATTATTGACAGGTTTGTATCCGCACCAGGCGGGGATGGGGTGGATGACTGCAGCTGACCTGGGAACGGAGGGTTACACGGGAGAGATCAACAACCAGTGCGTCACTATAGGAGAGGTTCTCGGAAAGTCCGGGTATTCCACCTATATGGTGGGGAAGTGGCATGTCACGGCTGACAAAAATATGGGACCGGAGGGTCCCGGAGACAGCTGGCCGCTTCAACGCGGATTCGACAGGTATTACGGACCGCATAACGGAGGTGGAAGTTATTTTACCACTTCGGGGCTTACATATGGCAATGAGCGTATCCAGCCATCCGGGGATTTTTACCTGACCGATGCCCTGAGTGATACGGCCGCCAGCTTTATCAGAAAGCATGAACCCGGCAGGCCGTTTTTTATGTACCTGGCTTATACAGCCCCTCATTTCCCCTTGCATGCAAAATCCGAAGATATAGCAAAGTACACTGGCAAATATAGGGACGGCTGGGACAGCCTGCGCAGCAAAAGGTATCAGCACATGCTCGAACTTGGACTGGCAGATGCTTCCTGGGTGCTGACCCCGCCCATGCCAGATGTAAGGGAGTGGAAAAACCTTGATGAAGCGGAACAGCGGGAATTTGACCGGAGAATGGCTGTCTACGCAGCCCAGATTGATAACATGGACCGGGGAATCGGCAGGGTGATGGACGCGCTGGAGGACAAAGGATTTCTTGATCATACGGTGGTGATGTTTCTTTCCGATAACGGGGGAACCTCTGAATTCATCAGTCGTGGGATCAGGGACCCGGCAAATATCGGTTCGGATGAATCCTATGAGAGCTACCGCAAACCCTGGGCCACTATGAGCAACACCCCTTTCAGGTTTTTCAAGCAATGGGTTCATGAGGGAGGGATTTCCACACCGCTGATCGTTCACTGGCCGGCCGGGATCAAGGATAAAGGGTTATTCCGGCATCAGGTGGGCCATGTGATCGATCTGTTGCCCACATGCCTGGAGCTGGCAGGCGGAGAATACCCGGAAAAATATCAGGGAAATCCGATCCTGCCCCGGGAGGGAATCAGCCTGGTTCATAGTTTTAACAGTGATGAAACAGAAGAACGGTTGCTTTTCTGGGAACATCAGGCCACCCGGGCAGTGAGGATGGGAGACTGGAAGCTGGTGGCCAACAGCACACCCGATGTTAAACCCTACACCGGGCCCTGGGAGCTGTATCATATTAAGTCAGACAGGGCCGAATCAGATGACCTGAGCCTGCGGTATCCGGAAAAGGTCCGGGAGATGGATTCCATCTGGAACCGCTGGGCGATCCGCTGCAATGTATACCCGCTTGATGGAAGGGGGTGGTTCGAAAGACTTGAAAAAGGAAATCAGTTATGATACGGTTACTCTTTTATTCGATCTGCATACTCTTGCTGTTGTCTTGCGAAAGTCAGTTGAAGGAACGACTTGTGCTGTTTGATCCCGGAACGGATGAGGTGGGCCGGGTGGCATCCCTGACGGGCGACATGATCTCTCCTGAAGACCGGATGATCCGGGTGGATTTTGAGGAAGCTGATCCCACTCCTGTTGTGGTCATCTATCCCGTGGAGGAAACCTGGGATGCATCGGATTACCGTTTCGTGCGGTGTGAGATCGAAAACCCGGGGACCAGACCACAGATCGTGGAACTGGGATTCGGGGATTATGACCTGACCCTCGGGGCGACCGTTGTACCGCCGGGCGGGATGAAAACATTGAAGGCTGTCATCTACAGGACCGACCATCCTTCCTACATAGACAGCCTCTTTCCTGTGATGCACGGTAAACCGGACGGAACACTGAGGGGCTGGATGGCCTCCACCAGTGATTCCATCACCTTTATCAGACTCCTTTTCCCGGAGGCAAAGCCCGGTGCTTCTGTGAGGATCGGAAGGATCTGGCTTGAGGAACCCTACGTCCTTCATCCGGAAAATGAACTGAAGGCGAGATATTTTCCCTTTGTAGACCCGTTTGGGCAGTTTATGTATGATGACTGGCCGCAGAAGATATATTCCAAGGAAGAGCTGATGGCATATGACTCCATGGAAACGGAGGAACTCAACGATATGCCGCCTCCGGAGGAATGGAACCGTTACGGGGGTTGGGCGAACGGGCCTCTGCTGGAGGCCACCGGACGTTTCAGGGTGGAAAAAGTGGGCGGGAAATGGTGGTTCGTGGACCCGGAGGGCAGGCTGTTCTGGTCCCACGGTATGGATTGCGTGGAATTCGGGACCCAAACCCGGACCCGGATCACGGGAAATGAACATTTCTTTCAACGGCTTCCCCGGACCGATAGCCCGGAGGCAGGGCTTTATACGGTGACGGAAGACCATGGGGACACGATCAGATATCTGAGTTTCCATGCCCTGAACATTTTCAGGAAATACGGGGAGGGATGGAAGGAGAAGAGCAATGAACGGATCCATTCCCGTTTTCGTAACTGGGGGATGAACACCATCGGTAACTGGTCCGATCCCCAAATATATCTTCAACGGAAAACGCCCTATGTGCTCACCGCCTATACGCGGAAGACAGGAC
>DSDZ01000214.1 GCA_011048475.1 Bacteroides sp.
CCCGCAATCATGAAGTGGCAGACCACGATTGAGAAGAATGCCTTTCTTACATTTTTCATTGAATTTAGGCGTTTAGAGTTTGTTGTATCAATTATTTTCACTTAAGTTCCACAAATACCATTTCACCTTTGAGCATATAGCCCGGGATTTCAGGTGTGTAGATGCAACTTCGCCTGATGAAATACTCATTCTCATCTTCTCCCGGATAGCTGTATCCATGTGTATCGAAAACATATGGAATCCCTTCGTATTCTCCGATGAGCAGCTGGCTGTGTCCGCGGGTAACCTGGATCGTGATGAATGGCGGGTGAGACAGCATGGCCTGGTATTGTGCTTCTTTTCCGGCTTCTGGGCTGATGCTTCCGGAATAATGATAGGCCTGCAACAGCACTCCGTTACCGGGTAGTTCGAAGCCGAAACAGCTGAACAGGTCCCTCAGGATCGTGATGTGGTTTCTTCCGTACCAGGCACCCGAATAATCATAGACCAGATCCAGGAGTTTACAGGCCTGGTCCATTACATTACGCGGAGTATAAGGCAGGAATCCTTCGCTCACATCGGCATCCTTCCTCAACCAGGCTTTTTCCATACTGAGTGTACCGTCCATTTGACGGCACGGGACCACCACCTGCATCCGGTCTCCTTCCTGTGCAAATGCCAGGCGGTCACCCATCCGCATCCACCCTGAAACGTACCTGCAATCCCTGCCTGAATAGAAGGGGACCTTCTCTCCTGTACAGACGATGAACGCCTCTGCAGGTATACATTCCTCTACATGCTTCTTCTCTGCCAGTGCGAGTTCCTCACTCCGGATCCATCCATAGCCCCTGTCACTGATCACGAGCATGTATCCGCCGGTAGCCGATGTATGAAGGATCTTTACCGGGGTGGAAACGGGCAGGATGTCCAGGTTGAACATATCCCACCGTGACCGGCTGTTATCTCCTACAGATACATATTCGGGACGAAGGGTCGGAATAATCCGTATCCTGCAGTCTTTCACCGTGAGGCCGTGGCGGATGCCTTCATTTATTCCGATCCGGTCAAATGCCATTTCTGCTTCCATCTGTCCGATCTCCGCCTCCGAGTAAGAAATGGCCAGTAGATTCCCATGTTCCCTCTTTTTTAAAAATTCGATCTGTGAGTGGACCATTTCCCGGATGGCAGCAACCTGCTCTTCCCCTGATAAATTCTCAAGGTCGGGAGGGAGGGTGACCAGACCTGTCCAGCTTCTAAGTTGCCGTTCGATCTCTTCTCCCAGTCCATGCTCAAGGGCATTCAGATCGTTCAACCTTTCACGGTAAGCTTCATTCATTTCTCTGATACGGCTCAGCGGGATGATCACTTTATCCGGATTTTCTCCCCGGTCGGTCCAAAAATCAGGAGTGCGCATTTCCGGTAATGTTCCCGGGAGCACATCCGGGGCACGCAGGAAATACCTGGGTCCTCTCTGACCCTGTAATTGGGCACTGAACAAGAGGCCCAGGAGGAGGATATAAATGAATGAGGTCTTTACAGGATGGCGCATGGTTATTGTTCCTTTTGTGGTTGATTTTTTTCAATGAGGTTCAGGAAGAGTTTCTTCGCAACAGATGAATTGGCCTGCCTGGATGCCAACCCCGGAAGGATGTTAAGTGTGGAGAGGAATATCTGACCTTCCCCGAAGCTGACCCTGTTCAGTGCACAAACAATTTCCTTGGAACCCTGTGAACCTGTTGATACGATCCAGTCAGAGAACCGGGTATCCAGCCGGAGGCCTGAAGTAGTCCGGCTTCTGGAACCCAGTTCTCCGCTGTAAAAATACTGGTATTCCCAGCTCATCCCCTGTGCCTGTGGCAAACCTTCGAGATAAGGACTGAAGGCCACGAAGTGCCTTCCGCTGTTGCCGTACCTCAAAATACCCCCGCCCTTGTAGTAGGGCGGCCTGGCCATCAATTCCGACTGAATGGTTTCCGCAAAGAGATCAGCTCCTTCCAGCACGATCAACGAGGCTCCCAGGCGAGCCCTGTCCAACAGGCTTTCAATCATCTCCCTGTCAAATCCATCGGGTTCATGACGGCCAATAATGATCACATCGGCTCCATCAGAACCCATCTCATAGGGAACAGGGGTGATGTTCCTTGTCTGCAGCAGGAAATCCTTTACCACTCCGTCGGTTTCGATCACACTGATGGCATCCGTTACACTTCCAGCCGGGGTCATATAATCGACCGCATATGCATCATCATAACCATCGGCCACCTGTTCCCCGTTTTTCACCAGGTTCGCTTCCACCATGTAGTATCCCTGCCCGTCGAGGGCAGGTAGCTGAAGGCCTTTGTAAATCAATTCTCCAAATTCCTCCCCCCCTGTGATATCCACCCTGATCTCCCGGCTGAGGATGACACTGCCTTTGGGCCCCTTTACCTCGATTTGCAGGGTATGTTCACCCCGGACATCCTTTTCATTGATGATAAAGAAATCCGCCACCGGGGAATTTCCGGCAGGGACAACCTTGTTGCGAAGTTTTACAGCAATGTACAGGGGCCGGGTATAATGCCGGATGATGGAAGGATCCGCTGTCGGATTGCGGTACATATCAACCACATCGGTCCTTGTGGATGCGGACGCCCAGCCATTCATATTGTAGGCATCGGCAATATTGCTCATGCGTACGTTCTCAATGTTCCGCCCGTGGAAATAATGCAGGTTGCGTCCCAGGCTCAGTGTCAGCTCATCCACAGTTTTGTAGGCTGACCTGTAGCCCGTCTCGTCCAGGAAACTGTCGTAGTGATGGAACCAGTCGAGATGCTCCATCTCACGGAACCCGTTGGCCCCGGTCCCCTCCAGGTCCTTCTTGATCTTGCCCAGACGTACCATGGTCCCGAATGCCCCTTCTTCTCCGAAGAAGATTACCTCGCTTTTGTTCAGCCTGTACAAAGAATCCTGGGGCATGGGCACTGCCGGACCATTGACCACTCCCCTGAGGTAAAACTCCGGGTTGTTGTAATTGACATCCACATAACCGGCATAGGCATACCAGTGATGGTGGTCCCACCACCCCCCGTAATAGAGGTTGTCATCAAACGGGCGCATATGCAGCTTGTAGGGATCATCCTCCATCACTTCGTAATAGGGAATTTCCCGGTTTCGGTCACTGTTATAGGTAATAATCCTCGACGGGTCCAGTTCATGTACCAGACGGACATTCCTGATGTCATCCTCATCGGGCGCTTTTTCAGCCTCGTTTTTCAGGTTGTAGATGATCATGGAAGGAAGGGACCTGTCCCGGATGATCATTCTCTCCAGCTTGATCCTTCTTAATTCCAGGGCCTGCTGGTCGGGACCTTCAATGCTGTCCCATCTATTTGCAGTGACCCTGTAGCCTCCGGGTTCTTCATAGGTCAGCAGCCCCATGGTATCGGCATACTCCATCACCGGGGGCTGGCCGATGGCCCTGTGCAGCAGCATCATATTCAGCCCCAGATCCGAGAGCATCTCCATGTCTTTCCTGGCCATCTCAGGAGTAGCAAAGATCCCGTTCTTCGGCCAGAACCCGCGGGTCATGGCAGCCATGATGAATACCCGCCTGCCGTTCAGGTAGAATCGCTTATCCCCATCTTTCTCC
>DSDZ01000370.1 GCA_011048475.1 Bacteroides sp.
CCTTCATCCGGACGGGGATCTGCTGCGGACCATGAACACGAAGGACGGCTATGCGATGCAGCATGCCTCCAGGAGGGGGTATCCCATCGCCATCATCACAGGCGGCCGGTCCGATTTGGTCGCCGAGCGGTTCAGGCGACTGGGCCTGACGGACGTGTACATGGGTGCTTCCGACAAAATGGTGGATTTCGGGGACTTCCTCCAGAAATACGGGTTTGAAGCCGGGGATGTGCTGTACATGGGCGACGATCTGCCCGACTACGAGGTAATGAAAAGGGCGGGGGTGGCCTGTTGTCCATCCGATGCCGTCGAGGAGATCAAGTCGGTGGCGCATTATATTTCGCCAATCGCCGGGGGAATGGGATGCGCCCGGGACGTGATCGAACAGGTGCTCCGGCTTCACGGACGCTGGATGGATGGGGAACCTTTGCACTGGTAGGCAAAAACGAATCAGATTATCAAGCATATATGGTCCATATTCAGGCTGGTCAGGTTCCCGAACCTGGTTATCATTGCGGTCACCCAGTACGCAATGAGGTACCTGGTCATGGAACCGCTGCTCCCTTCCCCTGCTTTCACCCTGCAGTTCGGCAATTTTCAGTTCGCGCTGCTGGTGTTGTCCACTGTTTTCATCGCGGCCGCGGGTTACATCATCAATGATTATTTTGATACCCGTACCGACCTGATCAACAAACCCGACCGCGTGGTGGTGGGGATCAGGATCGGAAGAAGAATGGCCATGATCCTGCATGCCGTGTTCAATGTCATTGGTGTGGGGATCGGCATTTACCTCAGTTTCTACATCGGGATGCCTTCGCTTTCACTGGTTTTCTTTCTGGCGGCCGGACTGCTCTGGTTCTACTCCACCAGTTACAAAAGACAGTTCCTGCTGGGAAATCTTTCCGTGGCCATCCTCACGGGACTGGTCCCCCTGATGGTGCTGCTCTTCGAGCTCCCGCTCCTGAACAGGGAATACGGACCGGTGATGATCCGTTACGGAAGCAACTTCAATTACATGGTCGCCTGGGTGGGGGGATTCAGTTTTTTCGCATTCCTCACCACCCTGCTCCGGGAGATCCTGAAGGATGCGGAGGATTTTGAAGGCGACAGGGCCTACGGGATGAAAACCCTGCCCATCGTCCTGGGCATCTTCTGGACCAGGGTGATCGTGCTGGCACTGATCGCATTTACCGTGACGCTGCTCATCTACCTCCTCGTGAAGTACATCTTCTTTTCGGTGCCGCAGCACGATTACATCTCGCTTGTATATTTCACACTTTTTCTGATCATCCCCCTGCTGGTCCTGGCGCTGCTGGTGATCCTCGCCGGAAGCAAAAAGGGGTTTCACAGGGCAAGCATCATGATCAAATGGATCATGCTGGCGGGTATTCTCTATTCGGGGGTGGTTTTCTACCTGATCCGGTTCAAGTATGGCTGATGGAGCATGAGCTGCAGTCATATGAGCTTTTGCTGGCTTCCGGTTCTCCCCGGAGGGCCGAACTGCTGAAGGAGCTGGGGATCCCCTTCAGGGTGGTGGAAGCGGGACATGCGGAGGAAGATTATCCGCCGGATTTGGAAGGGGGCGCAATTGCCCTGTACCTGGCGGAGTGTAAATCTGCCGCATACCAAAAACCGCTGGGCGGGCGGGAGATCCTGCTCACCGCCGATACCGTGGTGTGGCACCGCGGTAAGGACCTGGGAAAGCCGGCCGGCTTCGCGGAGGCTGTCCGCATGCTCCGGAACCTGTCGGGCGATACCCACCGGGTCTTTACAGGGGTTTGTCTCCGGACGGCCCAAAAGAGTCATTCGTTTTGCGCGGCCACCGAGGTGACCTTTTCAGCGCTTTCCGACCGGGAAATTGAAACCTACGTAAGCACCTGCAGGCCATATGACAAGGCGGGGGCATACGGGATCCAGGAATGGATCGGGTACATCGCGGTGGAGGAGATCCGCGGCTGCTATTTCAATGTGATCGGTCTCCCCGTTCAGCGCGTATACAGCGAACTGAAACAATTGGTAAAAACCTGAATGATGATGAGAACCGGTAATGCAATGAGACGTGCAATGACAAAACTGATCGCTCCGTATACGGGGACCCTGATCCTGTGGATCCTGCTGGCGGGATCGACGGGTTTGAAGGCCGAGGAAGGCATGTGGATCCCCATGCTGCTGGAAAGGTTCCAGATCGACCACATGCAGGCGGCGGGACTGATGCTGGAGGCGGAAGATATATACAGCATCAATAATGATTGCCTGAAGGATGCCATTGTGATCTTCGGCGGGGGCTGCACCGGTGAGATGATCTCGGAAAACGGACTGGTGCTGACCAACCACCACTGCGGCGAAGGGGCCATCCAGTCACACAGTTCCGTGGAGCATGATTACCTCACTAACGGATTCTGGGCCATGGACCGGGAGGAAGAGCTGCCCTGCGAGGGATTGACGGTCACCTTCCTGAGGTACATGGAGGAGGTGACCGGCGAGGTGAACAGGGGGATCGAACCGGGCTTGGACCCCGGTGAGCAGGAACAGCTCAGGGACCAGAACACGGGCAGGATCATCCAGGAGGCCACGTCGGACAATCACTATGAAGCCGTGGTCAGGCCGTTCTACTACGGCAACGCGTACTACCTGTTCGTATACGAAGAGTATCTGGATGTAAGGCTGGTGGGCGCCCCTCCCGCTTCCATCGGGAACTTCGGAGGGGATACGGACAACTGGATGTGGCCCAGGCATACGGGCGATTTTTCACTGTTCAGGGTGTATGCGGACCAGAAGAACCGGCCCATCCCCTACGATCCCGCAAATGTTCCCTATACCCCGCGCAGCCATATTGAGATCTTTGCCGGAGGGGTACAGCCGGGGGATTTCACAATGATCATGGGATACCCCGGATCCACCACCCAGTATCTTTTTTCAGAGGGTGTGCGGAGCATGCAGGAGGATCAGCTGCCGGCCAGGATCCGGCTCAGGACATCCCGGATGGAGATCATGGAAAAATACATGAAGGAATCCGATGCCGTGCGGATCCAGTATACGACCAAGCACAGCAGGGTGACCAACGCCTGGAAGAAATGGCAGGGGACGATCATGGGGCTTGAACGGATGGATGTGGTCGGAATGAAGAAGGATTTTGAGGCACAGTTTGCCCGGTGGGTGGAAGCCGACGGTGAAAGGATGATGAAATACGACAGGCTGCTGCCCGGGTTCAAACGGATATACGGAGATATGGCCAGGTACAGCATGGCTGTGGTGTACCGGGACGAGGCGGTGAGGCCAGTAGAACTGTTCCAGCAGATCTCCCGCATCAGATCAATGATGGACCTGGGCATGGACGCTGAACTGATCCGGGACCGGATCGAGCGGTTTTATAAGGATTTTCACCTTCCGGTGGACCGGGATATCTTTGCGGCCATGATGGAGGCCTGCGGGAGGGAGATGGACCCGGACCTGCTGCCGTCATTCTTCTCCAGGATCAGGGGGAAATACCGGGGCGACTATGCCCGGTTTGCCGGGAAGATGTACGCTGCCACCCTGTTCGGACAGAAGGAAAACGTCCTGAAGCTCCTGGAGCGGTACAGGAAAGACCCGGACCGGGCCCGGAC
>DSDZ01000483.1 GCA_011048475.1 Bacteroides sp.
GCCGTATCCTGGGAGAACTCCCCGACCACCTGTGCCTGCAGTGGAGCTGACAGGACCAGGACCAGCAGGATGACCGGAATGTTTTTCATCACAATGTTTTCCAATATGTTATCTGACAAATGAAAGCAGGATCCAGCTGGAATCCTCCCTGGTGCGGAGATGATCCATGCCGCACCTGTATGCAGCATTCAGAACAAACTGCACATCTTCGTCCAGAAATCCACTCAGGATCATCACCCCCCGGTCCGCAAGGTGCCCGCAGTATTCGGACATCTCCTGAACGAGCGTGTTTCGGGTGATGTTGGCCAGCAGGAAATCGAACTTCTCATCCCCCGCCGAGCCAATGTCCCCCAGCCTGATCTCCATTCTGCCGGCCCGGTTTTGCTTCACATTCTCCAGTGCATTTTCATAGGCCCACTGGTCATTGTCAATACCCAGAACCCTCCGTGCACCCCTCATTTGCGCGTAGATCCCCAGGATGGCTGTCCCGCATCCCACATCCAGCACACGTTTTCCCTCCATGTCATGCTGCATCATCTCAAGGAGCATCAGCCTGGTGGTGTGGTGATGACCCGTTCCGAAGGACATCTTCGGCTCGATCACGATCGTGCAGGGCAGGTCACCTCCATTTCCATGAAAAGGAGCCCTGATCAGCAGCTGGTCCCCGATCACCACGGGATGGAATTTTTTCTCCCACTCCCTGTTCCAGTTCTGCTCCTCCGTTTCGTGGAACCTGTATTGCACCCGGATGCCCAGATCGACGCATTCATCAATCAGCCTGTTCATTTCTTCCCCGGAGTAATTCTCCGAGGGCATGTACGCCTTGATCAGGCTGCCGCTCTCTACAAATCCGTCAAACCCGATCAGCGACATTTTTGCCACCAGGATCTCCCGCTGGGTGATGGTCATTGACCTGGCGGGTATTTCGAATTCAAGAACTGGCATGGAAGACACGGCAGGTTTTCAGATGGCGTGTACGATGGCAATAAAATCCTCCGCCTTCAGGGAAGCCCCGCCGATCAGTCCCCCGTCCACATCGGGCTGCCGGAAGAGCTCTGCCGCATTGGACGGCTTGCAGCTACCCCCGTATAGAACAGACAAATTCTGTGCCACCTCCTGGCCGAACATCTCTGCGACCAGTCCCCTGATAAACCCGTGCATCTCCTGTGCCTGACCGGGCGTCGCAACCTTTCCGGTTCCGATGGCCCAGACCGGCTCGTATGCAATCACCATGTTTGCCATGTCCGCGGCGGACAACCCTTTCAGTCCGACTTCAAGCTGCTCACGGACCACATCGAACAGGCGGCCTGCCTCCCGCTCCTCAAGGACCTCCCCGCAGCAGTAGATGGGCTTCAGACCCGTTGAAAGGGACAACTTGACCTTCCTGTTCAGGAGGTCGTTACCCTCGTGGAAATGGGACCTGCGCTCAGAATGGCCGATGATGACATATTCCACTCCCGTGGAACGGAGCATTTCAGGGGAGATCTCACCCGTAAAGGCACCCGAAGGTTCGGAAGCGCAATTCTGGGCACCGAGCTTTACATTCCCGATCAGTTCCCTGATCTTGCTCAGATGTGTGAAAGGCGGAGCAATGATCACGACCGCATCGCCCCGGGTTTCCTTCTCCATTTTCTCCACCGCTTTTGCCAGCTCCATCCCGTCTTTCAGGAGGGTATTCATTTTCCAGTTGCCTGCAACAATTTGTTTTCTCATTTTTTCTCGATTGTCTGTGATAAATATAGCGAAATATTCATATGGTCACGTTCCGTCAGGAAGTTCGCACCCTCGGATCCAGCAACGCATAGGTCACATCCACGAACATGTTGATCACCACAAAAATGGATGCGATGGTCAGCACACATCCCAGCACAACCGGCATGTCATACTGGTTCAGCGCATTCACCACCAGATAACCCAGTCCCTTCCATCCGAAAATGTACTCCACAAAAACCACCCCTGCCATGAGCGAGGCGAACCATCCGCTGATGGTCGTCACCAGCGGATTGAGTGCATTCCGCAATGCATGCTTCCGGATCACCCGGCTGAAGTTCAAACCCTTTGCCCTGGCCGTCCGGATATAGTCCTGGCCCAGCACCTCGAGCAGGGAATTCCGGGACAGCTGCACAAAAATGGAAACGGGCCGGATGCCGAGGGTTACCGATGGAAGGATAAGGTTCTTCAGCATAAGTCTTCTCCCGTTACCCATGGGATCCACCTCGGTCAGGTTCCCGGTGAGGTTCAGTCCGGTCACCTCTCCGAGTACAAAGGCAAAAAGCCATCCGATCAGAATGGCAGCGAAGAAAGAGGGAAGCGACATCCCCAGGGTGGACAAAAAGATCGAGAGACGGTCAAACCAGCTGTCCTTCCAGAGCGCGCAGAGGATCCCCAGAAAAATGCCCGCCACCGAGGCAAGCACGATGGCCGTGAGCGCGAGGATGAGGGTATTGGGAAACACATCCATCACCATCGTTCCCACATGCTGCCGGTTCTGAAAGCTCCTGCCCAGGTAAGGCGGCTTCAGCAGCAGGAGCCCCCCCCTGTTTGTCCGCAGCAGCGTCACATGGCGCGGATATTTCCCGGGATCCGCATAAAAATAACTGTCCGGATCCGTGCTGTGCACGGACAGGGGTGACAGATCGTTGATATACCGGGCATACTGCTGGACGACCGGCCGGTCGAGTCCCAGTTCATGCCGGATGGTTTCCACCGTGTTCAGATCCGCCCGCTGTCCCAGCATCATCCGTGCAGGATCGCCCGGGAGCACGTTGAAAAGCAGGAACACCACGGTGACCACCCCCCAGAGCACCAGAAGTGCATAGGTCAGTCTCCGTATGGTCATTCTGAACATGTTCGTTACATCCTGATGGGTGCGACCAGATGGAAAAGGATGATCAGAAGGGCGATCCCCAGGATAAAGCAGACCACCGCCCATCGCTCCCTTTCCGCGGATCCCGATTCAAACAGCATGGAAAGTGCATGCCTGTCGAATTCAATGACGCCGAAGGAAAAACCGTCCGCCAGTCCCCCCTCCATGAGCAGGCGGGTCTCCTCATCCACAGGCATGGAAGCCTGCACAATCATTTCGGGCCAGACAGGATCCACTTCTGATAATGAAGGGAAATCCCCGCTTCCCCATTTCCCCAGGATGGTCCCGTTTTTGATGAGTACAAATCCCGGATTGGAACGAACCACTGTCTTCAGCATGATATCATCCGCGGCAAAGAAGCCATATTCCAGTCCCAGCGAAGCGGAGATCTCCTCCACCTCTGCCGAAGGTGAGGCGGTGACCGCATAGAAGCTGAAATCATCGGCCAGCAGATCAAGACGTGACCAGTCACCCGCCTTCACCAGCCCTTCCCTGCTTGCGCGTGATATGTCATGCGAGATCAGCAGCAGCGAGTACCCCTGATCGGCAATGATCCGGCCGGCCAGGTCCGATCCGTATGGGTCCATGATCGCGAAATCATGGATGGGGGGCTCATACCCTTTCCGGACCAGCTTCGATTCGCTGGTCACGAATTCCCATGCCGTGGTGTCCCCGGGATAATCCTCCAGCGTGAACCGGCGCGTTTTCCCGGTTTCCTTCTCCCTGTAAA
>DSDZ01000199.1 GCA_011048475.1 Bacteroides sp.
AGTGGAAAGGGCGTTATATCTTACGCCGGTCAACTGGCCAGCTCAATATGGCTCCCTTCCCACACATGCAACATTTGAAGAAGATGTCATTACAGGCAAGTGGTCAGGCCCTCCGCCGAATTTACCTGATATCGGCACTTATGATAATTGCCGCATAGTGTGGTCGTTTAATAAAATTATTCCTTAGATCACACGGACTTCAGAACGGTTGGGAAGTTAGGAATTCAGAAATCCTTGCTAACGGGTCTTCACAACCTTGCTCACACCACGGACCTGCCCTGCATCCACCCAACGGAGAAAATACAGGCCACTGGTGAGTGAGGCCATGTTCAACCGGAAAATCCTGGTCCCGGCCGGAACATCCTCCAGCATCATAACTTTGCCGCTGATATCCATGAGCTCCAGGCGCCCTGTGTCTTCCGAACCGGTTCCCAGATTCACGTGAAGTACATGGGCAGCGGGATTGGGGTAGACAGTCAGTTCTGTCTTATCCGTTGACCGGCGAAGAACGCCGACCGTTTTATCCTTGTAGTCCACAGCAGCCTGAAGGATGCGGCTGGAACTCCGGTCCTGAATGAAGGCCGCCACCGCCAGGTCATCGATGTCTTCAACATAGGATGCATACGTCCATGTCTCGGTACGGACATCGCTTTTGCCCTGAACCCAATTGTCCCCCAGTAATTTTCCGGCAGGCGACGGCAGCATGTCCAGCACCACATTGCTGAATGGTATATCTCCGTTGTGTTCGGTGTAGGCAGTCACCGAGGTTTCAAAAACGACAAGGTACAATTGAATATTTGCATCGAAGCGACCGGCGGTGCAGGTCACCGTGGTATGTGCTTCCAGGCCGGATTCAGACCAATCCACTGTGAGGTCAATCTCAAATTCGGGAATTTCCAGGGACAGCATCCGCACATGGTCCTCGAGGGGACCTGTCTTCAGGGCAGGATAATCATACCGGTGATGGGGGTATGCCCCTCCATTCAGGATGGTGTAGGGAACTCCCGGTACCCCGTAATTGAATGATCTGGTGGAGGAAGGATACGGATTGTTCAGGAACATGGGGTCAACCCCATCGTTGCTCAGGTGGTACTGCAGGTCGATGATATCCTGCCGGTACTTGTTCCCGATGGCGTCAATGATCTCATTGGCCAACCTGGAGCTGTCGTCCGAATAATCTGTAAAGTGTTCCAGAACAGAAAGTTTTGAACGTTCGGCAATGATCAGATTGTCAAATGCAAAACCCTGGTTGCCCATGGCCAGTTGCCCGTTGGTGGCAACGGCAATCCGGAATGAAACGCCGGGACTTCCAGCAACCTGGTCCAGGTCATGCACGGCGGTCACCCATGCCGTATCAGGCCTGAACTCAACTGCTCCCCATCCAATGCTGCTTCCCCCCGGTTGATTGAGGATGCTTGTTGCATTATACCATGCTATTCCCGGGGTGGATGCTCCCAATGTTTTCCATCCCTCTTCAACCACATCCTGGTACTGAAGCACCGCACCATCCACGTTGGGGACAAAACTCCGCAATATATCCAGACGGATCAGGGGCCTTTGTATTCCCGTAAGATCGAAACAGGGGCTCTGGATCCATGAACGTTCGATGTGGCCTTCTTCTCCGGGGGACAAACGGGTAAACCATGCCCTGTCATCCGCTGTCTGGTCACATCCATCAAAATCAGGCACATCCCAGGTCCAGCTTGCCAGCTGGTCCTCCGAACGGATCACCCACATTCCTTCCGATGCATCAAAGCTTTCAGCATAATTTTCTCCGGACAGCTGAATGGTCGGCCTCAGCAGGACCTCCCTGCTGGCCTGACCGGCACAGCCTGCATGATTCACGGTATACAGGTCAACCTGGTAACTGCCGGCCTCCGTAAACGGGTAAGCAACTGTATCAGCGGGTGAAACGGAGCCGATCACATCCAGTACGGCACCGTCACCGGTTTTGAACGTCCAGAGGATGGTATCCACCGAAGCGAAGCCGTAAGCGGTCCTGTTGATGAATTTCACATCCGAACCACCCGTAAAACAATTGCTGACCCAAGTGAAATCTGCCAGTGGCTTGCTGTCGATCACGGAATCCAGCACGAAGGTGGATACGCAACCTTCAAAAGTGGTGGCTGTGAGGCTGACACTTCTTGGGCCCGGCTCCTGGTAAAAATGCGTGGGATCGACCAGGTTGCTCTGATTGCTTTCGCCGCTGGCCGGGTCATCGAAATCCCAGGTCCAGCTTTCCACGGATGAGATGCCCGTGGTCTGGTTATCAAAAGATACGATTTCACCTCCTTCGGGAATACAGGCGGTACTCAGCCCGAACTTCACCTCGGGAACAAAGAGGACCTGCACCGTCTGGCTGGTGCTTGCCCTGCATCCGTTTTCGGAAATACTGGTACAGGTGATCTCGATGGATCCCGGATCGGCATCCCAAGGATGAAATGTAAAACCATCATTCATATTTCCTGACACGCCGGGACCTTCGAACAGCACATTTGCCAGATCGGACCGGAGGTCAACCGGGGTTGCGTTCTGGCAATAGGGACTTTCATCCAGGTGAAGGATTTGTGGTTGTTCCACAATTTCCACCGCAAATTCCGCTGTGAGATAGATCGTATTTCCATCTTCATACCGGTATTCAATGGTATAGCTATCGGCGCTCAACAAGGCCGGATCAACAGTGGCAGTCCGATCGCCATGATCCGTAAGCCCCGGAACAGGTTGATCCCCGGAATTCAGTAACCTGAAAGTGCCGGTCTCCCCGTAAATATTCATGACATTTACAGTAAAGGGATCGTCATTGGAACAAACCAGCTGGTCCGGGATCAGAATGACAGCCTCATCCCCCGAAACAAATACGATCTTGTTGTCCGTGCTGATACAGCCGTTTGCATTCTCATAGGTATAGGTAATGGTATGGGGTGAATCGGCCGTACCGGCCAGATCGGGATAAAAGTATCCTGTGGAACTGATCACCCCCGGACCGGAAAATATTCCCCCGGGGACACTGGCTTCCAGCTGAACCGGATCGGCTTCCACGCTGTAACCTGCGGCCAGGTTGATAATCTCCACATCGGTTTTCAGATGTACCGTCACTTCCAACTCTCCGGAACCCGTATTCTCGACCCCGTTCACATCCGTCACCGAGCTTATCCGGTATACGGTCGTCTGAACGGGCATTACCGTGATGTGAAACGTTGTGGATGAAATATCGGTGAATCTGGTGGCGGTGGTCCCTTCCTCAAGGGTGAAACTCAAGGGAGGTCTCCCGCTCAAATACACACTCAGTTCCGTTTCTTCACCTTCACAGATCTCCAGGATCCCTGCCAATGTCGCTTCCGGCAACGCTGTATAGATCTCCAGGCTGTTGGGCGCAAGGGTGGAATAGGCAGTGCCTGTATTACCGGCCGGATCCACCAGCACAACGCTTGCATGAAGGGTCCCCGGTGCTACATCCTCATCTTCGACGGCAACCGTGTAGGAAAGCTCATAAAGACCCATGGACCGCTCCGTGAAAGTCACCCGTGATGAACCCAGCGAAACCCCGTTCACCATGGTCGCCGTTCC
>DSDZ01000482.1 GCA_011048475.1 Bacteroides sp.
ACCATCTCCTGCATGGTTTTATATGTAAAAATAATCGCTTTTGTCATCAATATGGCATAAATTCCATATAATTGCAGGGATTCAGGATCGCAAGATGTGGAAGAAGTTATTTGTTTTCATTCTGGCTGCTTCCTGCGGAATTGCCAGCATAGCGGCACAGCCGGAGACACCTGACAGGAAAGGGAAATTCTATCTGGTCCCGGAAGTCTGGCTGTCCTTCGGAACCAGGTCCTACGTCGAGGTTGCACCCCTGGTGGCCTACCACATCACACACCGCCTGTCGGCGGGTCTCGGACCGCACTACATCTACCAGTCCCAGAAGGAAACCCCCTTCCTCCCCTATGCCTATCGCACGCATCTTTTCGGAGCAAAAGGGTTCGCCCGGTTCTCGATGATCACGGATGCCGAACGGTTCCTGCCCGTCAATCTGTTCAGCGAGCTCTTCCTGCATGCGGAATATGAAGCAATCAGCCTGGAAAAAGCCTATTTCTATGCACCGGACTATCCCGCCGAAGGCAGGTTCATCTACCAAGGGTTCCTGGTGGGGGGCGGTCTTGCTCAGCGTGTGGGACCGATGAATTCCATTTCTTTCATGATCCTGTGGGATTTGAACGAATCAGACAGGTCTCCCTACTCCAATCCCATCCTAAGATTTGCTTTTAACCTCTATCTCTGATGGAACATATCTCATCCAACAGCCTTGTGATCGTCGGTTCGCTAATCGTGATCGTCTCCTATCTGTTTAACCTGCTGGCACGCCGGTTCAGCGTTCCAAGCGTGCTCCTGCTGATCGGAATGGGAATGGCACTGCACGGGATCGTGCTCCTGACGGGAATCCACTCTCCCGACCTCACCCCCATCCTGGAGATCCTGGGGATCATCGGACTGATCATGATCGTTCTGGAAGCTTCGCTGGATCTGGAACTGTCCGGAGAGAAACGGAAGCTCATCTCCCGGGCATTTTTCGCAGCGATGGTCAACCTGGTGATCTGCGCCCTGTTGATCGCGGGCGTTATGATGCTGTACATCCGTGTGGACCTGACCACGGGACTGCTATACGCGGTCCCGATGAGCATCATGAGCTCGGCCATCATCATTCCGAGTGTGGAGACCCTGGACCGGGAAAAGCGGGAATTCATGATTTACGAAAGCACCTTCTCCGATATCCTGGGCATCATGCTCTTCTATTTCCTGATCAGCAGCATGAAGGCGGAGGGATTCGGACAGATGAGCCTTTCCATCCTGCTGAACCTGACGCTGACGGTGATCGTATCGCTGGTTACCAGTTACTTCCTGATCTTCCTTTTCCAGAAGATCAAAACCGAGCTGAAGCTCTTTCTCCTGATTTCTGTCCTGATCCTGCTCTACGCCCTCAGCAAAGCCTTTCACCTTTCCAGTCTCCTGATCATTCTGGTATTCGGACTGATCCTCTCCAACAGGCACATCTTCTTTCCCGGCAAAACCAGGAAATACCTGGACGAAAAGCATTTGTCGGCCATCTTCAGCAATTTCAAGATGATCACGCTGGAATCCTCCTTCGTGGTCCGCACCTTCTTTTTCGTGATCTTCGGTTTCACCATTTCGCTTACAAGTCTGGCCAGTTTCAAGGTATGGCTCGTCAGCATTGCCATCCTGGCGATCCTCTTCGGAACCAGGTACGCCTATTTCAGGTTGTTCATCCGGAACAATTTCCAGCCCGAGGTGTGGATGGCACCGCGGGGTCTGATCACCATCCTGCTTTTCTATTCCATTCCGGAGACACTGGCGGTGGAAGCCTTCAACACCGGGGTCCTCCTGCTCGTCATTCTGGCCACAAGCCTCATGATGGCTTTCTCACTGATCAGGTACAGAAAGGCAGACAGGCCGGAAGAGGTGCCCCTGGAAGTGGTCCTCCCGGAACAGGAATCCGGGGAGGGGTTCCCGGCTGAAGCCGGAAGTTCACCCCGGGCAGGTGATACCGGGCCGATGGCGGAAACAGTGCCGGAATAATTCCCTCCCGGTCCGGTGCGATGATTGCACCCGGTTTTTTTCTGACCACAATAATTGCTTTCTTTGCACCTCACATACATCCAATGCGATCATGAAAGTTGAGAAAGACAATGTTGTATCCATCGTGTACGAACTCCGGGCGGGATCCGGAAAGGGGGAGGTTGTGGAGACCCTGACAGAGGAAAATCCACTGACATTTCTTTTTGGAAGCGGGGGACTCCTGCCGAAATTCGAAGAGAACCTGAACGGATTGTCCAGCGGGGACACCTTCGAGTTTCTGCTTAAATCGGAAGATGCATACGGACCTGTCATGGAGAACGCCATCGTGCACGTTCCGAAAACCGTGTTTGAGATCGACGGCAGGATCGATGAGGAGCTGATGAAGGTGGGCAATACGGTGCCCATGATGGATGCGGAAGGCAGGCGTCTGAACGGGAAAGTGATCGGCATTGAAAAGGAAGCCGTGAAAATGGACTTCAACCATCCCATGGCGGGGACCGATCTTCATTTCAGGGGCCAGGTCACAGGGATCCGCGATGCCAGTGACGAGGAGCTTGCCCACGGACACGTCCACCATTCCCATGACGGTGACTGCTCATCCTGCGGGGACGGTGAACATTGCGACGGTCACTGCTAAAGCTCGAGGGTAAAGGAGTCCGCATCCTTCCATGCGGCGAACTTCCTCCTGAATTCACTGATCTCTTCCAGGTCAACTGAAATATTCAGAATGCCGGGCAGCTTGTCCGGCAATCTTGTCACATTGCCCGCAGGATCCACCGCGCAAGTCCCTCCCAGGTGGTCGATCCTCTCACCGTCCCGGCCCACCCGGTTCACTCCTAATACAAAAGCCTGGTTTTCAATGGCACGTGCCCTGAGCAGTGTTTCCCACACCGCATGCCTGGGGGCGGGCCAGTTGGCTGCGTAGAACAGGATGTCATAATCTCCGCGATTCCTGCTGAAGACCGGAAACCTGATGTCGTAGCAAATCTGGGGCATGATGCGGAATGCAAAGCAGGTGAAGATCTTCCTTGCTCCGCCCGGGTAAAAGTATTGATCCTCCCTGCCCATCCTGAAGAGGTGCCGTTTGTCATAATGCCCTTCCACCCCTGCCGGCGAAACCCAGTACAACCGGTTATAGATCCTCTCACCCGCCCGGATGATCAGGCTCCCGGCCAGTGTGGCATTTTTTTTCTCGGCAATCTCCCGCATCCAAACCTGTGCCGGTCCCTGTCCCTCCTCCTCGGCAAACAGGTCCGCCTGCATTGTAAATCCGGTTGAAAAGGTCTCGGGCAGCAATATCAGGTCCGTCTCCTCCGGTACCCCTGTCAGCATGTTTTCCAGCATCTCCAGATTGGCACTGACATCCTCCCAGACCAGGAGTGGCTGCACCAGTGAGATCCGGAGGATCGATTGTTGGTTTTTTGTTGTCAATTAATCCGAAAAAATGTATTTTCAGGTCAAATATAATGGTTCATGTTCTCTCTGAACAGGATTAAGGTTGTGTTTACATTAATTTAATACATTTTTAATATTGGGTTGGTATCTGGTCCCTACTTTTACGCCCGG
>DSDZ01000159.1 GCA_011048475.1 Bacteroides sp.
GACCAGTCTCCCCGAATCGATCACGGAGAACAAGGGACACAATAAATATTATATGCTGCCGCTCCTGCTGGGACTCGTCGGGGCGTATTTCCACTACAGGCGGCAAAACAAGGATTTCTGGGTGGTGCTGATGCTCTTCCTGCTCACCGGTCTCGCCATCGTGTTCTACCTGAACCAGTACCCCCTCCAGCCCAGGGAACGGGACTACGCCTACGCCGGTTCCTTCTATGCCTTCGCCATCTGGATCGGGATCGGGGTGGCCGGACTGATCGAATGGATCTCCAAAAAGCGGTCGGTGGCCGCCGCCGGGGCGGTGGTCCTGGCGACGCTGCTTTTGGTACCCGGACTGATGGCCAGGGAGAACTGGGACGACCATGACCGGTCGGACCGTTACACCGCACCCGCCTTTGCAAGGAACTTTTTGAATTCCTGTCTCCCGGGAGCGATCATGTTCACCAACGGGGACAACGACACATTCCCACTCTGGTACATCCAGGAAGTGGAGGGGTACCGGACCGACGTGCGGATCGTGAACCTGAGCTACCTGACGGCGGACTGGTACATCGAGCAGATGCAGCAGACATTTTACGATTCCCATGCGCTGCCCATCAGCATGACCAAGGACCAGTACATCCAGGGGACCCGCGATTATGCCTATCTGGTGGAATCGGCCGGGGCGCTGATCAATGAGAAGTACAGGGTGAACAGGGAAAAGTACGAGGACCAGGTAATGGAGATCTACAACAACACCCTCCGGATCCTGGAGGCATCGCTGCTCCCGGTCAACCACCGGAACGACTACAACGCGATCCTTGCCCTGAGGGACAACATGGACCCCCTGAAATTTTACGGGTACATGCGGACCTTCAATACGAAGGAGGTGGCCGACCGGGTCAAACTGGACGGGGAGGCCATGGCACGGGAGACCGCCAGCATGGAGAACCTGATCCGCTCCATCGATGCCGATTATGCCCCGCTGAAGGAAGCGATCGATTTCCTGGCCTCGGACGATCCCCGCTTCAGGGACGGGCAGTACTTCATCCCCGCGAAAAAGTTCGTGATCCCGGCCGATTCGGCGACCATCCCCGACTGGGTGGTCCCGGAGGACATCGCGGACGGCTTCGTGGAGCAGGTGCGGTTCACCGTTTCGGACAATGTGCTGTACAAAAATTTGCTCACCGTAATGGACCTGCTGGGCAACCATGAGTGGGAACGGCCCATCTATTATTCAACCACGGT
The DNA here is from genome assembly GCA_011048475.1 of Bacteroides sp. Classification (GTDB taxonomy): domain Bacteria; phylum Bacteroidota; class Bacteroidia; order Bacteroidales. Next base: position 1,240 of record DSDZ01000159.1, read on the forward strand.
CTCCTCGGAAAACTACCTGAACCTGGAGGATTACATGGTGCGGGAAGGGCTGGCCCTGCGCGTTGCACCCGTTCGGTACAACAGCGCCAGTTACCTGGGGAAGGTGCGGACCGATGAGATGTACAAGAAGCTGATGGAAGAATTCGACTGGGGCGGGATCGGCGAAAACGAGATCTACATGGATGAGAACAACCTGCGGATGACCATCCACTACCGGTATGCGTTTGCGGTGCTGGCCGGAGCCCTCCAGGATGAAGGGAAGACCGACAGCGCGAAGGCGGTCCTGGACGAGTGCCTGCGGCGGATGCCGGAGGAGGTGATCCCGTACAACGCGGGGATCACCCCCATGATCCAGGGGTACTTCAGCATCGGGGAGAACGATACCGCCCTGGCCATGGTGGAACGCTTCGAGGAGATCCTGACCGAAGAGCTGGATTATTACAAGCTGATCGCCAGGGCGAACAAGTTCCGCTACAGCAAGACCGGTCCCGATTTCCTTGCCAACGTGCGCGACATCAATGCCCTCAGGAGCATCTGCGTGGGTTACGGAGAAATGGACAAGGCGCGGCAGCTGGAAGAAAAACTCACCATGTACGGGCAAGATTACGAGCGCCTGTTCCGTTAATAAGAAAGCACCATGCTGATCGTCAGGCCCCCATCATTGCTGACCCGTGCCCTTAACCGGATGACATGGGATTTTTACGGGGAACACCGCAACGTGTACCTTACCTTCGATGACGGCCCCACCCCGATGATCACCCCCTGGGTGCTGGACCGGCTGGGCGAGGCCGATGCCCTGGCCACCTTCTTCTGCCTGGGACGGAACGTGGACAAACACCCGGAGATCTACCGGCAGATCCTGGCCCGGGGACATTCCGTGGGCAACCACAGCTACAGCCACCTGAAAGGATTCCGCTCCACCGTCGGCCGTTACATGGACGACATCAACCTGGCCGGCAACCTGATCAGCTCAAAACTCTTCAGGCCCCCTTACGGCAGGATCTTCCCCGGCCAGGTGAAGGCGGTCCTGCAGCACTACGACATCATCATGTGGGACGTGCTGAGCATCGATTACAATACCGGCCTCACCGGCGAAAGGGTGCTGCAGAACGTGACCCGAAATGTGAAACCGGGCTCCATCATCGTTTTCCACGACTCGGAGAAAGCCAGCGAAAACCTCTTCTTCGCCCTCCCCCGCACCCTGGAATTCCTCTCCGACAAAGGCTACCGCATGCTTCCCATTCCCGCCGAGGGGCTTCCGGGCAGGGAACACATGGTAAACTGACCCTACACCATCAGCTGTACATACACCGCCAATCCCACAAGGACCCACATGGCCAGCTCGTGGAACCACGGATTCTTCCTCCTGTGGAAATAGTCCGCCATCAGGAACGAAACCGGGAACGCGATGTAGAGCAGTCCCGCGGGAGCGAACCTGGCGATCAATACCGCGAAAAGTGACCCTGCCACGAAAATATAGAACATCACCTGAAAGATATTCTGGACGGAGGTCTTCCGCGTGGGGAACCGCCTGACCATGTAAATGCTGGCAATAAATACAAGCAGGATAAAATACCCGTAGTAGACAAATGCGCTGAAATGAGACGGCTCGTAGGCACTTCTGAGCGCCATGTTCTCCCTGAGGATCGCGAACAGATGGTCCGCATCATCCTGAATTCCCCAGTACCAGCCGAACAGCAGGAGCCCCAGGAGCAGGAAAGCGATCAGCGGATGAACCAGCTCTCGGAAAGTCACCGGCCGCAGGGTGCTGATGGAGATCCAGATGACCGGGATGAACCAGACCAGCTTCAGGTAGAACATGCTTCCCAGGGCCAGCACCAGCGAGGCATTGAATACGGTCAAATCGCCGGGATTCTTTTCATGCACCCTGAACACGATGGCAAACGAAAGAATGTAGAAGACGGAGCCGATCAGGGCCGGGCTCACCTGGTGCGAGGAGGGGAGGATGGCCGAGAACAGCAGGAAATAAAAGCCGGGCATGTAGGACCTGTGCTCCAGCAACAGGTAGCGGAAACTGATGCGCACCAGCATCAGGCAGATGATCAGCAACACCAGCAGGGCAATGATCCGGTTCAGCACAGGCAGGGCATGGATGTTGCCGAAAATGAGGTTGTAGAAAGGCATCCCCTCAAAATCCGCCGGCTCCGTGGGCCTGATGAACGAGATCAGGAACAGCAGCACAGCCAGGACGATCACCCCAACCACCCCTCCTGCCCGGTTATTCTTAAAAATCCGCAGCCAGATCATTTACTCAGCGCTCGTAGACTATCATTAGACC
>DSDZ01000063.1 GCA_011048475.1 Bacteroides sp.
GCTGTCCAGTCCGTCAGTCCCTACGACAACATCACCACCTTCATGCATGAGGGGGCCAGCGGGGGAGGAAAGAGCGAATTGCACCAGCACATTGTAAGGGAACCCGACGGCCGGGTGCTGCTGGGGACCAACACCGTGACCGGAGAAGAACGGCTGATCACCATCCCGCGCTTCTGCTCCTTCAGGCCGGTGGCCGACGACATGGCTTTCTGCCATCCTTCCCTTCAGCGCAACGACGGCAAACTCAGGATCACCGACGCAGAGAATGCCTGGTTTGTCCGGGTGGACGGGGTGATGCAGTACGGCGATGACCCGTTCCTTGAGAAAATCACCATCCAGGCGGAAAAGCCGCTGCTTTTCCTGAATATCGAAAGCAATCCCGGGGCCACCACGCTGATCTGGGAACACATGGAGGATGAACCGGGGAAAAGGTGCCCAAATCCGCGTGTGATCCTGCCCAGGGACATCGTTCCGGATGTGATTGACAATCCCGTCTCGGTGGATATCAGGAGCTTCGGGATCCGCACCTCTCTTTTTACATCTGAAAAGCCCTCTTACGGGATCATCGGCATGTTCCACATCCTCCCCCCTGCCCTGGCGTGGCTGTGGCGACTGGTCTCCCCCCGCGGGCACAACAATCCCAGCATTGTATCCACGGGCAGCATGGAGAGCGAAGGGGTCGGTTCATACTGGCCGTTTGCCACCGGAAAAATGGTGAACCATGCCAACCTGTTGCTGAAACAAATCATCGAAACACCCAGGACCACCTTCACACTGGTACCCAATCAGTACATCGGCGTATGGAAAGTGGGTTTCAAGCCGCAACTGCTCATGCGGGAATACCTGACCCGCAGGGGGGTTGCCAGGCTGAGAAGCGACCAGTACCAGCCGGCCAGGTGTTCGCTGCTGGGGTATGAGCTAAACTACATGACCCTGGAGGGATCAAAGATCCCTTCCCGCTTCCTGAAGGTTTACAACCAGTCCGAGGTGGGACTTCAGGGGTACGATGCAGGGGCCGAACAGCTGAGAAAATTTTTCAAGGAACAGCTCGTGCAATACCTGCAACCCGAACTGCTGCAGACGGGAAAAAAGATCATCGACGCCTGTCTGTCGGATGCGACCACCGAAGAGTACAACGAGATCGTTCCAATGACCTACCGTTACAGTTTCAACAATATGGAGAGCTACGAGAACGGGGAGGAAATACCCGGTTGATTTACCTCAGCCCGAAACGGTAGGAGAACTTGAGCAGGAAGGTATCGGTGGGTTTCTTTTCAGTAAACAGGTGGTCCACGTTCTCCCATACCTCGAACGTTCCCTGCGGAGCATAATAGTCCCTCGTCTGCGACCACACAAGGTACGCAGTTGATCCGGGCATGAATTCCCAGCGGATGACCAGGTTGGAAAGCCATTCATCCACGTTGAAATCCGGATCGCCGAAGCTGTAGTCCGGATGCAGGTCCGCATCCTCATCCACCTGGTAGGTGTCCTCCGCCAGTGCAATCTGTTGGGGTGTGAATACGTGGTACCTGTCGCTGAACTCTTCCGCCTTCGGGTCGGTGATCATTTTGAAACCATTGTAATCGCCCGAGGCGACAAAAGGTTGCCCCCAGTATTGGATCGTCAGATCCGGTGTGATGTTGAAATTGATCCTGAGGGAGGTGCTCAGCACCTTCTGGTCAATGTGCCCGAAAAGGTACCGCTCCTCTCCGTTCATTTCTTTCCGGGCAATGTACTGAAGCTCCCGGTAAGAGGAGGAATAGGACGGCGAAAGGGAGATGGTCAGCGTATTCATCGGCCGGACGGTCAGGTCCAGTCCGATGGAACTTTCCCGGTAATACTTTTCCCAACCCCAGCCCGTGAAGATGTTCAAACCGGCGGAAAAAACCTTCCTGTCATCTGATTCGATGTAGCTGTGAATCCTCCCGCTGCCCGGAAGGTACATGGAAGGGCCGCCCCTGAGGATGCTGTTGGAGACCTGGTGGAAATTGAATCCGCCGCCGAATCCTGCTTCCCAGTAATTCTTGAAATCGGCATTCACATTGTACTCGTATCCGATCCCCGTGGTCCGTGCGCCGAAATCGGAGGCAAGATACACATCGTTGTTCAGGTTCAGGAACCTGAAGATGCTGAAGGGTTCGGTAAAATTGTAGCCGGTCCACAGCACGTTCAGGACCTGGTCTGCTTCCCGCATATACCCCATGTCGTTCAACTCCAGACCCGGACTCTTGAACACACTCATGAACAAAAAGTTCCATTTCCCTCCGATCCGGCCGAACTGTAGCTTTCCGCCCAGTCCCGAGAGACTGGTTCGGGTGGAATCCAGCTGCACATAACCGGCATCGGGACGCTGGAAATACCTTGCAGAGGAACGCTGGGTGCGCGTGATGGCTTCTGCGGAACCCTGCACATGGCTGGTGTACAGTGCCGCATTGAACATGTAATTACGGTCCCTGAAATATTGTGTGAAATCCACTCCCGCGCTTGTGGCGCTCCCGTGCAGCCAGTCCATTTCCGTCCCTTCCAGTCTCCTGACCGTACCGGTGGCAGCTGCTCCGAGAATGGAATTCCCCTTGTTAAAATCCTTCTGAACCCTGGCCATCGTATAGCTGGAGAGCGGTTCCACGATCTCTTTCCTCCTTGTCCCGTTCCCGATCGTCGCCTTTGCTTCAGAAGCGACCGCTTCGATCACTCCCAGCGACCAGCCCTTCTTTGTTTTCCCGGTCAGCTTGGCCGCACCCAGGATTGGGGTGAAGATGGGCATCTTCACATATTCGTCATCCTCCACATCGGGGTCCCCCTGTGGCCGGCGACCGACGCGCCTGGAATAAAACAGGTTGTCGTTCCCCACATCCCCGTCTCCCAGTCCCACGTTGAAGCTGGTAATGTTCTTCCCTTCGATGAAGAAGGGCCTCTTTTCCTCGAAATAGGTCTCGAAGGCCGACAGGTTTACCTCGGAAGGATCCGCCTCCACCTGCCCGAAATCGGGGTTGACCGTTAAATCCAGTGTCAGGTTGTTGGTGACCCCGATCTTTCCGTCCAGCCCGAGGCCGTAAGCCAGGTCGGTCCCGTCCGCGAACGGATTCCCTTCCTCCGGTTCATAGGTTCGCATGGAACCGACACCATAGGGCATCAGGTCCAGCTGTTTGCGGGGTTCGATCTCCTGCAATCCGTCCAGCTCTCCCATGGCATGGATGATCCCCGGTGCCGTCCTGGGGATGGGATGCCAGAAGCTCATTTCACTGTGCCTGAAAATCTGCCTGGCCACCTCGAATCCCCATACTTCATCTGTGTTTTTCTCAAAGCGCAGCTGGGTGAAGGGGATCCTCATCTCCGCCCCCCATCCCCATTCATGGACCCGGGCTTCAGCCTGCCAGATGGGGTCCCAGGAAGCATCCTCATTCTCGCCGTTGTTGGAAAAGATCTGGTCGAACCGCACACCTGCCGAACTCACTCCGAAACAAAAACCGGTGCGCAGGTCATGATAGCTGTCAAAGACCACAAAGACCATGTCCCCGTCCCCGTTATCC
>DSDZ01000445.1 GCA_011048475.1 Bacteroides sp.
AACCCTGGGTGCGGCGCTGGCCTGCTCAAGGCCCGTTTCCGACGAAGGCTGGCGTCCCCATGAAGAGCATACCGGTCAGACGGGGAAGATCATCGCTCCCAACCTGTACATGGCGTTCGGTATCTCGGGTGCCATCCAGCACCTGGCGGGGGTAAGCTCATCGAAATACATCGTGGCCGTGAATACGGACAAGGATGCACCCATTTTTGAGGCTGCGGACTACGGGATCGTGGGCGATGCCCTGAAGGTGATCCCGGCCATCACCGAAGAGATCAGAAAGGCAAGGGAAAAATAGGAGTCATCAATCCGCCGGGCATGCTCAAACAATATCTATTTCTGGCCGCGTTGCTGATCACCCTGCTGGTCTTTGCCTGGACAGCCAGGCGGTTTGTTGGTTTTTTCAGGATCACAAGGAAAGATTACAAAGTTGACCGGATCGGGAAACGGATCGCCGTAATGCTCCGGGTGGCTTTCGGTCAGACCAAGATTTTCCGGAGACCGGTGATCGGACTTCTGCATGCGGTTGTGTTCTGGGGTTTCTGCGTGATCCTCATCGGCAGCCTGGAGATGGTGGTGGACGGTCTTACGGGGAAAGAAAAAGTTTTTTCGGGCCTGGGCGTGATCTATGATGTGATCATGGCCTCCGGTGATGTGTTCGCCATTCTCATCGTGGTGGCCGTCGCAGTATTCCTGGTCCGCAGGCTTTTCATGCATGTGAGGCGGTTTTCCGGTATCGAGATGAAACCGGTTTCACACCTGGACGCCGGCGTGGCGCTTGCCCTGATCCTGCTGCTGATGCTTACCCTGCTGGGTATGAACCTGTTTTACCTGCACAGCACCCTGGAAGCCGGTGAACAGGTGAAAGGGGTCTACCCGGTGAGCCGGCTGCTGGCCGGCTGGATCGGATCCGGCGGAGGCAGGAGCGTGGTCTTGTACCAGGTCAACTGGTGGGCCCATATCCTGCTGATCTTCCTGTTTGCAAACTACCTGCCCTATTCAAAACACTTCCATGTGTTCCTCTCGGTTCCCAATGTGTTCCTCAGCCGCCTGGAACCGCTTGGAAAGATTGACACCATGGACCGGATCACCCGGGAGGTGAAGATCATGATGGACCCGGAACAAGCCTTTGCCGGTCCGGCCGGACAGGAGGCGGATGAAATGGAAGCCGCAGAACGCTTCGGGATCCTGGACATCGAAGATGTGAGCTGGAAAAGCTACCTGGATTCCCTGTCCTGCACCGAATGCGGACGGTGTACGGCGGTCTGTCCCGCGAACCTTACGGGAAAAAGACTTTCACCCAGAAAGATCGTCATGGATGTGCGGGCAAGGATGCGTGAGAAAGGTCCGGCCATCATGAAACATGGCCGGGAGTTCTCGGACCAAAGGGCCCTGCTCAGGGATTATGTCTCGGAGGAGGAGCTGTGGGCCTGCACATTGTGCAATGCATGCGCCCTGGAGTGTCCCGTGAACATCAACCAGCCGGCCCTGATCCTCGGCATGCGGCGCTACCTGGTGATGGAGGAGTCTGCGGCCCCTGGAGAGTTGAATACGGTATTTTCAAATATAGAGAACAACGGGGCTCCCTGGCAGTTCTCCCGGGAGGACCGGATGCGCTGGGCCGACAGGCTCCAGGTTCCCCTGATGTCCGGGCTGCATGCCGCGGGCGAAAAACCCGAATACCTTCTCTGGGTGGGCAGCGCCGGTGCGTTCGACGACCGGTACAAGCATGTAACCAGGGCGTTCGTGAAAATCCTCAACCACCTGGGGACCTCATACGCGGTGCTGGGAACCGAGGAGAGCTCAAGCGGTGATGTGGCGCGCAGGGCGGGAAATGAAATGCTGTTCCAGATGCAGGCGCTGCTGAACATCGACCTGCTGAAGGGTTACGGGGTGACCAGGATCCTCACCTGCGATCCCCATGCGTACAACACTTTCAAGAATGAGTATCCCGACCTGGGCGGACACTACCAGGTGATCCACCATACACAGTTCCTTTCCGAGCAGATCCTGTCCGGGGCGCTGGCATTTTCGAAAGGATCGCTGGAGGGAAAAAAAATCACCTACCACGATCCCTGTTACCTGGGCAGGGCCGGTGGGGTGTACCAGGCACCCAGGCGGGTGATCGATTCCCTGCCGGTTACCCGTGTGGAAATGAAGCGGCATATGAGCAGGGCGCTCTGCTGCGGGGCCGGCGGGGGCCAGATGTTCAAGGAAGCGGAAAAAGGGGAAAAGGAGGTGTTCATCGAACGCACCGGCGAGGCACTGGAAACCGGGGCGGATATCATCGCCACCGCATGTCCATATTGCATGGTGATGATCACCGACGGGATCAAATACATGAATAAAGAAGCTGAAGTGAAGAATTATGATATTGCGGAGTTGCTGGTGATGGAACTGGAATAAGTCGAAAGTCAAAGTCGAAAGTCAAGAGTCAGGATTATAGCGACTCCTGACTCCCGACTAACGACTTCCGACTAAAGGCTTCCGACTAACGACTCCCGACTAACGACTAATATTATGGGTGAAAAAAGACTGATCACAGGCGGCGAATTCCTGGTCCGGGAAACCGATCCGGAAGATGTATTCATTCCTGAAATGCTCGATGAGGAACAGAAAATGATCGGGCAGACCTGCCAGGATTTCCTGGAGACGGAGGTCTTCCCAGTGCTGGACCGCATTGATGCCCAGGAAGAGGGACTGATGAGGGAACTGCTGACCAAAACCGGAGAGCTTGGACTGCTGGCGATCACCGTTCCGGAAGAATACGGAGGATTCGGGCAGTCCTTCCTTTCCGCCATGTATGCCAGCGAGGTGCTGGGCGCGGGGTATTCATATGCGGTTGCCTATTCCTGTCATACGGGGATCGGGACCCTTCCCATCCTCTACTACGGGAACGAGGAGCAGCGGCAGAAATATGTCCCGGGTCTCGCCAGCGGGGAACTGATCGGCGCTTACTGCCTGACCGAGCCGGGAGCAGGATCGGATGCCAATGCGGGTTCCACCCGGGCCGTGCTGTCGGAGGACGGGAAACATTATCTCCTCAACGGTGCCAAGATGTGGATCACCAACGGGGGATTTGCCGATGTACTGACCGTTTTTGCCAAGATCGATCAGGACCGGGTGCTCAGTGCTTTCATCGTGGAGAGGGATTATCCGGGCATCACCTTCAACCCGGAGGAAAAAAAGATGGGGATCAAGGGTTCCTCCACCAGGCAGATCTTCTTCAACGACTGCAGGGTTCCCGTGGAGAACCTGCTGGGAAAGCGCGGTGAGGGCTACAGGATCGCGCTGAACATCCTCCACATGGGAAGGATCAAGCTGGGCGCCAATGTGATCGGATATGCCAAAAACACCATCAACCAGTCGGTCAGCTATGCCAACGAAAGAAAACAGTTCAACTGCCTGATCTCCCAATTCGGTGCCATCAAGCATAAGCTGGCAGAACAGGTGATCCGCACCTTCGCCACGGAAAGTGCCGTTTACCGTGCCAGTCAGTCGCTGGACCAGGCCATCGCCCGTTATGT
>DSDZ01000455.1 GCA_011048475.1 Bacteroides sp.
CAGTGTGATCGTGACGAATCATGGCAGCGCTCCCGACACCGGATCCGTTGCCATTTCCACCTCCGGTGCCAGCATCTTCCATCCCGACAGGGTTTACCTGGGTGTCATCGGTTATCCTGACCGGTCCGATACCACCTCGGCCACGCTGACTTTTTTTGATCAGCCTGTCGAATACTGATCTGAATCAATACAAATGACCAACCCATAAAAACACAGTCATGCAAAAAAGAGATATGAAGCAGCATGTATCCTTCGTGGGTGCACTGCATGTCGGATTCGGAATTCTCGGATTGCTGGGCGCACTGGCGATTTACCTAATGCTCCGCTTTGCCTACGGCTATGTGGAACACGATCCCATCGCCAGTCAGATCCTGCCCTTTGTGGGCAACTCCATCTCGCTGGTAATCATCTTTTTCAGCAGCCTCGGGATCATCGGCGGGATCGGGCTATTTACCTACAGGCCCTGGGCCCGGATCCTGGTTTTGATCGTCTCGGCGATCAACTGCCTGAACGTTCCCGTCGGAACGGCCAAGGGCGTTTACTCCATCTGGGTGCTCATGCAGCGGGAGACCATTGATATGTTCGAACCCGGGGAACGTACTTCCTGAGGAGATCAGTATCTTTCCCGTTCGGTATAGTGGGTGTGAAGCAGCTCATGGGATTTATGGCCCAGGGGCTTGCCCAGGAAGTTCTTGTAGATGGCAATGATCTCTGGATTCTCATGGGACTTCCTGTATTCCAGTGACATATCCTCCTCATATATGGCCTCGGCACGCTTTCGGCGGATCTCATCATTGGTGGGAATGGGTTGTCCGCCTCCGCCCAGGCACCCCCCCGGACAGGCCATGATCTCAATGAAGTGAACATCCACCTCGCCATTCTTCACCCCGTCCATCAGCTTTCGTGCATTTACCAGACCGTGTGCCACGGCGCATTTCAGTTCGACACCCTCCAGGAAGCTCCACTCCTCCTTGCATCCCTCGATTTTCACATTGGCCATCCGGACCCCTTCCATCCCGCGAACGGGCATGATGTTCAAATCCTTGAAAGGCACCTCTTTCCCGGTAACGATCTCGTATGCCGTTCTCAGAGCCGCCTCCATCACACCGCCGGTGGCACCGAAAATGACCCCCGCCCCGGTGGAAACCCCCATAATGCTGTCGTACTGATCTGCCATCAGCTTGTTGAAATCCACACCGGCCTGTTTGATCATCCGGGCCAGCTCCCTGGTGGTAAGCACAATATCCACATCCTTGTAGCCACTGGACCGCATCTCGGGCCGTTCGGCCTCATATTTCTTGGCCGTACAGGGCATGATGGAGACACTGACCACATTTTTCGGATCCAGTCCCCTCACCTCTGCGTAATAGGTTTTGGCCAGTGCACCGAACATCTGCTGGGGTGATTTGCATGTGGACACATGGCGCAGGTATTCCGGATAGGTGTGTTCGATGAATTTGACCCATCCCGGCGAACAGGAAGTGGTCATGGGAAGCCTGACCGACTGGTCTTTATCCTTCAGTACACTTTTCAGCCTTGTGAAGCAGCTCGGTACCTTCTTCCATGATGGTCAGATCGGCCGTAAAATCGGTGTCCAGCACGGAATCAAATCCAAGCCTTTTCAAAGCGGACACCATTTTACCGGTGACCCGGTTCCCCGGGTTCAGGCCCAGCTCCTCGCCCAGTCCGACCCTCACTGCGGGTGCGGTCTGCACCACCACATGCTTCTCCGGATCAAGAATGGCATCCCAGACCTCATCCAGGTAGCTGCGCTCCACCAGTGCCCCGGTGGGACAACGGTTCACACATTGTCCGCAGTTCGTACAGATCACCTCACCCATGGAAAGCTCTGCGAAAGTGCTTATTTTCTGCTTGTTTCCCTTATAGGCAACGGTCAGTGCGTTGACTCCCTGGAGCTGCTCGCAGGTCCTGACACACCGCTGACAGCGAATGCATTTGCTGTCATCCTTCTGGATGGAGGGAGAGAACATGTCAATGGTGAAGTTCTTGTGATCCACCAGGTCCAGCAGGATGTGGTCTCCCACGCTGAATTCATTGGCAAGGTCCTGCAGCTCGCATTTCCCGTTCTTATAACACTTTGTGCAATCGGCCCTGTGCTCCGAAAGCAGCAGCTCGATGATATGTTTCCTGGCTGCCCTTACCTTGAGCGAGTTGGTCAGGATCTGCATACCTTCGTTGACCGGTGTGGCGCAGGCGGCCAGAAGGGTTTTTGCCCCCAGCGACTCAACGACACATACCCTGCAGTTACCGGCCACGCACAGGTCGTCATGATTACACAGCGTCGGTATCCTGAAATTCAATTTCTTGGCGGCATCGAGAATGGTGGTCCCCTCCGGTACTTTCACAAGCAGGCCGTTTACTGATAGATTTACCATGATCTCCGATTCTTAAATTTCCTGATTAATAAATGATCTCTTCCCTGAAATTCTCAACGATGGAGCCAAAGGCATTTCCCACCGACTGGCCCAGTCCGCATTTTGAAGCGATCTTCATGGTTTTGGCCAGTTTCAGCAACTCTTCCAGGTACCTGGAATTCTTTTCCCCGCGTTTTACCGCTTCAATGCCATTTAGCAGCTGCTGGCATCCCACCCGGCATGGGGTGCACTGGCCGCATGACTCTTCTGTAAAGAAATCCAGGTAATTATGCAGCACATTGTACATGGACCGGGTGCTGTTGAACAGCTTCATGGATCCCCCGGTAGGGACTCCTTCAAAACCGATGATGGTCTCCTCGAATTTTTTCCGGGGTACGCAAAAGCCCGCGGCACCCCCCACCTGTACTGCCTTTGTATCGCCGTCTCCGAACTCTTCCACAAATTCATACACGGACATCCCCAGTTCCAGTTCATAGATCCCGGGCTTGGGTGTGTCGCCTGAGATGGAGAATACTTTTGATCCCCTCGAATCCTTGGTCCCCAGTTCCTTGAAACGCGCGGCCCCGTATTTCATGATCATCACCGAATGAACCAGGGTTTCCACGTTATTGATGGCGGTGGGCTTATTGAACAGCCCTTCCGATGTGGGATAGGGAGGCTTGTTCCTGGGTTCGCCCCTTTTGCCCTCGATGGACTCGAACAGTGCGCTTTCCTCCCCGCAGATATAGGCGCCGCTACCCAGCCTGATCTGGATCCTGAAATTGAGATTGAACTCATCCGCTATCCGGTGGAACTCATCCAGCGCGGTTCTCAGTTTCGGGATCAGGAACCTGTATTCGCCCCTCAGGTAAAGATAGCCGCTCTTTGATCCCACGGCCCTTGCCGCGACGGCCATCCCGCAGAAGACCTTGCCCGGCACTTCGTCAAGGATCTGCCGGTCCTTAAATGTGCCCGGCTCGCCTTCATCTGCGTTGCATACGATGTATTTGACCGGATCCTTCTCCTTTGAGGCAAACCGCCACTTCATTCCGGTCGGAAAACCGGCCCCGCCCCTTCCTTTCAGGTCGGAATCCAGGACCTCCTGGCAGATCGCATCGGGCTCCATACCCATGATCTTCTCC
>DSDZ01000001.1 GCA_011048475.1 Bacteroides sp.
ATTTCCAGCTCTTCGCCTGGGTTCCCATGAGGGATGCCGCCGCAGAGGTGGAGACCAGTCCCAGGGAGTGCCGCAGTTTCTGGTATCCCCCCGCCGGGAGGATCCATTCGGGAAGGGTCCCGTCCACATTGAACTGGTCCTCGAATGTATCGATCCCCCTGCAGAACAAAAAATTCTGGATCCGCCTGCAGTAATCCCGTTGCCATTCCCGATCCTTTGCAAACCAGGAATAATCCATGGCAATGTTCATGGGTACCCTCCATGAGTCATACCGGAATGCCGCCCGCCAGAATCTGCCTGAAGGAAGCTGACCGCTGTATTCAGTGATATCCGGATTCAGTCCGGTTTCGGGATGGCACACCCTGTACAGGAAAGCACGGGCCGTATCGGCGCAATCCCGGTAGAATTGTTCATGGCCGTCACGGGCGTATTCGGCCCATATCTCGAAAAACGCGGGAAGGTGGTAGGAGGGATCCGTCAGGTGGTACCTTTCTGACTCGGGGACAAAACTGATCTGTTTGTGTTCCACATTAAGGATGTTGTTAATGCCTTCCGAACCATCCTTGCTCCACATGGCATCCAGGATCCTTCGGGCTTCCGCGTAATAATCGATGCCCGTTTCGTTCCCCCAGCGGTTGGAGGCAAACAACAGGGCCGTTACAAAATACAATTCCCCGTCGGATGCCGTTCCTTCAGAGTTGTGCTCACCGGTGGCAGGCTTGACCGACCAGGCGAAGTAGCCGTCACGGGGACCTCCCTGGTGCTGCATGTATTTTTTGGTCCAGCGCCACAGCCGGTCAAATACATCTTTCCTGTTCAGCTGGACTGCCACCATCATCCCGTAGGATAGTCCCTCCGTGCGGGCATCGTGGTTTTTCAGATCGGAGATATAGGCCATCGAATCCCCCACCTCAAAGTAGACCCTGTCGGGCCCTTCAAAAAGATCGTGATACGCTTTTGCCAGTTTCGCTTCGGTCTCTTCCTGCGGATATCCGGCTTCCAGGAACACATTGCGGTACTCACCTGTTTCCCAGGCACCCATTTCCCATGGTTCCATCTTCCCGCGGGGATCATTGATATCCTTTTTACATTCATCCGTGCGTGCAATTTCCACATCCTCCGCCACATCATCGCGGAGAAGCGCCCAGTGGAACAGGTTGTTTTCGTTCGCCTCGAAGCTGTTGTGGTTGTAGTGGGTCAGGGGCATGTCACGGTAGAGGGGACGGCTGATCCTGATCACCTCGTCCCAGTACTCAAGCGCCTTTTGCAGGTGGTTGACGGCTTTTTGCTGATCCTCCTTACCGCCTGAAAGGCGATAGGTCTGCAGGGATACTGCACCCCTTAGTTTTTCCGCCAGGTAGAGTCCGAGATTCGCCCAGATTTTCACATCCGCCACTTCGTACATCAGCGACGTATTCCCATGGGGATTGATCTTTTCCGCCAGGCGGAGCGCCTGTTGGTTGTCACGTTCAAGCATCCCTGCCAGGACCGGGGGTGTGATCCGGTCTTCTCCGAAGGAACCGCCTTTCAAAATGGTTTCAACATATTCGCCCACGGACACGTATTCGGGGGCCATTGTCGGCTGACTGATGAGCCGGTCGACCGAAATAAATTTCGTGGAATCGCCCTGCAGGGCCAGGAATCCCTCGCTGTACAGCGTAAAATCCCACTGCGCGTCGTAGAGTGAAGCCAGCCGAAGCTGGGTGGAAGAGGCCAGGGCATAAGCCTGAAGCAGCTCTCCGGAGTCCGGTCCGTACCGTCGGCTGAACTCCGCCTGAAACACTTCATCGGGCGTTTCTGGATCATAGAGCAACCGTCCCCACAGTTTGTAGAACAGCCACTGGCGCTCAAACGCCCAGGTCCAGTCCACCGGTGCGTCCACAGCCGTGAAATAATCCAGTGCCGGGATGTAGGTTTCGGATCCCACAAAATACCCCCCGACGTAATCCGCTTCTCCGTTGAGACGGATGTGTTCACGGATAAAACCGGGCACCCCCCAGCGCAGGGCAAAGAAGTCCTCATTGCGCACCTGCCAGGTGATCTTGTAGTTGGAAGGCTCCGGATCAAAATAGGTATCACCCAGTTTCCCGCCGTGCACCTTTACCAGTTCGGGAGTTGAATGCCCGTGGGACCAGTTGAATTTGATCTCCACCCAGATCGGGCCTTCGAAACGGTCCTCCAGCCGCTCCATCGCAGCGCGGGTCATTTCTTCCACATCTTTGCTGACGCCCGGACCGGAAGAGGTCCCCGAGGAAAACGGTACCCGGTGGATCAGCTTTACGGGCCGGCCGGCCTCCAGCATGCCCGCAATGAGCACGTCATCCACCCACTGCTGTCTTTCCAGCGGTGTCATGCCGGCCATGCCTTCCCCGTGGGAAATGCCGATCCCGTCCAGGTCAGGATACTCTTCCAGCACCTGTCTGACACTCTCGCGAAGGTATCGGCGGACGATCCCGGAAGTATCACCGGGAACATAATAGTGGGGGTAGAAATTCACCTTCGCCACATCGTGGGCCTCGGCAAAGGCGCGGCTTACAAAGATGTTCCAGTGGACAATGTAGGTGTCCAGGGCCCTTTCCTCGGCCATGCGGAAGATCTCCCGGTAAAGGTGCTGCCACCGGGCAAATTCCTCCTCCGACCAGGGGCTTGCCTCCGGAAAATTTTTCGGCTGCACCATGAAAGTATACGGATGCATGTTCCATAGGCTCAGTACGTTGAACCGGTTTTCCACCATCATATCCAGGAAAGCTTCCCAGAACTGCGGATCGCGCGCCGTTTCAAGATGCTGGTCCAGCGCGGAACTGGGCCGGTATGTTTCCCACGGCAGATTGAACTTGATGGCGCGGAATTCAAGATGCGGACGACCCTCCTCTGCCGCCACCTCTTCCAGGAGTGTTCCGTTCTGCAGGTTTTCTGCCAGCGCGAGCGCACCGTAGATCAGACCGCGGCGATCGCCGCCGAGAACCGTGATGACCTTGCCTTCGGGAATGATACAAAAAGCCTCCGGTCCCAGCCGGGCGGGGTGCACAGCCAGGCTGACCAGGTAATCGTAGCCGGTTTGTTCCGCATTGACCCCGAACCCCTGCCCTTTCAGGGCTTCCCCCAGTTTTCGTGCGGCATATGCCGCCTGCGGCAGATCCTGATCGTATACGATCCGTACATCCTTCGCCCATGCTGTTCCGCTGAACAGACAGACAGCCGTTACGATGGTCAGCAAACCGCTCTTCATGCCCTATTTTATTTTGAAAACCATCAGAAAATCCCCGTGTCTCAGGAATAGTTTTCCGTCAAAAATGTAGGGATGAGCCCAGTGGGGACCGGTCCCTTTTTCAACCGTAAATGAACTGATGACGTTGAAGCCTTCCGGATCGGGCTGCACAAGGCCAACAATTCCTCTATTCTCCACATATACATACAGCATGCCATCGGCGTAAACCATTTCCCCTTTTGAGTTCCATTTTTCGTCGTACATTACTTCACC
>DSDZ01000008.1 GCA_011048475.1 Bacteroides sp.
CCACCAAGGCGGTCAGGGCCGTATTTTACGTGGATCCCAAGGGGATTATCCGTACCATAATCTACTACCCACTGAGCCTGGGCAGGAACTTCGACGAGCTTTACAGGGTGCTGATCGCACTTCAGACAGCCGACGCGTTCAACATTGCGACGCCGGCGGACTGGCGCCCGGGAGATGACGTCATTGTTCCGACAGCCGGTTCATGCGGTACTGCCAAGGAACGGATGGACTCCAAAGACCCGGATGTGCATTGCCTGGACTGGTTCTTCTGCCTGAAGAAACTGGACAAGGAGACGGTTCTTAAAAAAGTTCTGAAAAAATAGCCCGGCGGGTAAAAAGCAATGTTTGAAAAGCCGCATCGGTTCATAACGGTGCGGCTTTTTGTAACACCCGGGCCTATTCTTCGAACATGGCCCGGTAATCTGCATCCTCTTTGATCTTACCCACCAGGTATTCCTTGCAGAAGTGCCGGCGTTTGCGCACGTACCCTTCGCTCCTGAATCCAAGCTGACGGGCGATTTCCCTGGAAGAGATATCCTGTGCTGTGAGCCGCAGGATCTTCTGGCAGTCCTCGGGAATGATGGACAGCGTACGCTGGTAGATGGCCATCCTGAGATCCTTGTCCTGGACCGGTGAGGGCTCTTCAAACTCAATGCGTTCCTCCATATCCCGGTTCAGCGGATCGATCTCGATCTTCCTGATCTCACGGAGATGCTTCAGCCAGAGCAAACGGGAGATGGAATAGATGTAGGTACCGAAGCTTGCACTCAGGTCCAGTCCCGAATTCTCTTTCAGTTTGCGGAAAATAATGATCAGCGCTTCCTGAAAGATATCTTCTGCATCATTCTCTGAACCAGCATTGTTCAGGATCAGTTGTTTGACCGGGTTGAAGGAGTTTTTATACACATATTGGAGAACGCGGTTATCCCGTTTCTTAATTCCAGCAAGTATTTCATCATCCGATAACCGTTTCACCAATTGCGAGTTATATTTGCTGATCAACAAATATAAACATTAAGTTATACCTCTGACCTTCAACTGTGATAAAAAAGCGGGCTAGCCGCCGGTATGGCGCCTGATCATCCTTTCGATGGCCCTGCTGCATACCGGGCAGAAGGTGGCGTCGTTGGAATGCATCCTGCAATCGATCATGGGCCGGTATATCCCTTTGGATACGTAGCCTCCGCCTTCATAGACCCCGACGGTCTTCCTGTATTTGTCCAGGGACGGAGTGGGCACCGGGGTGCGCTCCTGGACCATGTCTTTCCATTTGGAGGAAAAATCAACCAGGGTGGTCAGGTTCGGGTTCCAGGGCTCCGCCTGCAGATTGAAATAATCATTGTACGCCACTGCAGAAGTGTAATATTCATCCCCGAGCCCTGCGAAGGCGTGACCGAACTCATGGATCAGCACTTCCCTGGATTTTTCATTATCCGCCGAGGAAATGCTGTAATGGTTGTAAATCCCTCCCCCGCCATATTTGGGAGTGTTTACCAGGATATAGATCTGGTCGTAATGGGCGTTGGATGCCACATCACACACTGAGCGGAAGTCGAGTGTGGTCATGTAGCGCTCAAGTCCGAAGGTGTAAAAACTGGAGTTCAGGATGGTGTTCTTCCAGATCCCCTGACCCGGGATATCCGTACCCGAATCCTGGCTGACCGATTTCACGGCCCGGATATTGAATGCTTTTCTGTGACTTTTAAAAGGCTCCTCCGAAAAAATATAATCCGCAGACCTGCCGGCATCCGCAATAAACTTGTCCATTTCCTCTGCTCCGTATCCTTCGGCAAGGAACAGGATATCCACCTTTTCCCCGGGGGGACCGTTTATCTCCAGGTCAACGGCTTCAAAAGGCTGTGAATGGCCGGGATCTGCATAGAGCGTCGATGGATCCAGGATGCCTGTCCATGCACACTGGAAAATCCCCGCATCATCGCGGTCATGGATCTCCAGGGTCACCCGGCCTTTCGGCCAGGGGAACCGGATCACATGGGGGAAGGCTTTTTTCAGGGTATCGGCCTCACTGGTGGTCTGCCATTCCCGGAAGAGTGTGCAATAGGTATGCCTGAAGATCAACGTCCCGCTGACCGCATCCCTGACCAGGAATTGATGGTCCCCGTAATCAAAAGGATCCACCAGTGTGCGCCTGGGGCCGCTGTAGTACAGCTCCTTTCTGATCCCTGAAAATGCATAGTCTGTCGTTTCGGCCGTACCTGTAAACACCAGGTCCACACGCATCACTCCTTCCGTAAACCAGTCATCAAATGTCTGAGAAAGCAAGGGTTGGAAAAATGTAAGGAGAATTACCGACAGGAAATAAACAGCTGAGCGAATCATGTCAGTTTTTTTGGAGAATTAAATTTCTAATTTTGCAAGATAATCATTATTCAGCGCCCCGTGATCGAAAAGTGGATTATTGCATACCAGGAACTGCTTGTCAGGGCCGGATTATCTGAAAATCTGGCCATCGTCCTGGAGAATGGCACGGTGATCCTGGTCACGGCGGGACTGGCCCTGCTGGCTGATTACGTCATCAGGAAAATCATCGTTGCCTCCATTACGCGAATTGCCCGGAAATCGAAGACCCACTGGGATGACATATTTGTTCAAAGAAGGGTATTCAACCGGCTGGCGCACATTGCCCCCGCGCTGATCGTTTTTTATTCCCTCCAGTATATCTTCGAGGCCCCCAGACTGGTCACTTTCCTGGGGAACGTGGTCCAGTCCTACATGGTCATCCTGATCCTGCTGGTGTTTGATTCCGTGATCAATGCATTGCATGAGATCTACAACACACTGCCCATTTCCAAGGGAAGGAACATCAAGGGTTATGTGCAGGTGGTGAAGATCCTCCTCTATTTCCTTGCGCTCATCCTGGTCATTTCCATCTTCAGCGGAAAAGCGCCGATGACCCTGATTGCAGGCCTTGGCGCGGTCGCAGCCGTGCTGTTGCTGGTATTCAAAGATACCATTCTGGGCTTTGTGGCGTCCATCCAGCTCTCGGGCAACAAGATGGTATCGGTGGGTGACTGGATCACCATGTCCAGGTATGGTGCCGACGGGACCGTCATCGACATCAGCCTGAACACGGTAAAGGTCCAGAACTGGGACAAGACCATCTCCACCATCCCCACCTACGCGATGGTCTCCGAATCCTTCAGCAACTGGAAGGGCATGGAAGAATCGGGGGGAAGAAGGATCAAAAGGTCCGTCAATATCGATATGAAGAGTGTCTCGTTCCTGACCGGGGACCAGATTGAAAAATTCAGGAAATATTACGTGCTCAAAGATTATATCAACCAAAAGGAAAAAGAGATCGAAGCGTACAACGCATCCCTGGACCTGGATATGACCACGGTGACCAACGGCAGGAGGATGACCAACCTGGGAACATTCAGGAAATACCTTGAAAACTACCTGCACAATCACCCCCAGATACACGATGATATGACCTTCCTGGTGAGGCACCTCCAACCC
>DSDZ01000139.1 GCA_011048475.1 Bacteroides sp.
GGTAATCACCTTTCTTGACCGTGTAGAACTGCTTTTCCGGTTCCGGCGGGGCAACGGGTTCGGGTACTTTCACCGTGAGCCTGTCGTCCACTCTGGCAATCCCTTCAACGTTTCCGGCGGTGACGATGATCTTATTTTTGGTCAGCTGTGATTCCACCTCGCCTGTAAGGGTCACTGTTTCGTCATCCACTGCAATTCTGATCTGGTCCGTGTTGAATCCAAATTTTTTGATGTGCGACCTGATCAGTTCGGCTTTCTCCTGTTCACGTTTCTCTTCGGATTTAAAAATTTTATCTCCGGCATTCTTGATAAAAGAAATCAGTCCCATGTTCTTGAGTTATTTGTTTGATAAATATTATGGAAACCTAAGGTAGTGATTTTATCGCTGATACAGATCAAAAAAAGTATGTTCTAAAGCTTGGCGTTGTGGCCTGCCTGGACTGATTCCAGCGGGTTGATGTCCCGGGGGGATTTTTTCCAAGGCTCCCTGGTAACGAGCCAGGACGCGATGAGCAGAACGATCAGGGTAATCAGTCCGAACCACTGCTTTTTGGTAAGTTTCATGCTATAAAAATACTATTTTTATATATTTTGAAGATTTGATGAAGAACTACTGGTTCATCGGCGATATCCACGGAGAGATCCGGCTGCTCGACAGGCTGCTTCCGCATGTGCAGCGGTTCAGTCCCGAGGCGGTTATTTTCGTGGGAGATTATATTGATCGTGGAGCGCACTCCAGGGAGGTGGTCGACCGGATCCTGGAACTGGAGGTCCCGGTGCATTGCCTGCTGGGCAATCACGAGATGATGATGCTCGACGCCATCGAGCATGCCGGGATCGGATACAGCCCGGTGGAACTATGGTACTACAACGGGGGAGAGACAACCCTGCAATCGTTCGGCTATACCAGTTTTTTCAGTTTCCAGTCAGGTATGGATGCGCAATACCTTGATTTTTTCCGGAACCTGAAACTGAGTCACGAAGTCCGGCTAACTCCCCGTAGGAAGGTCGTGGCGGTTCATGCGGGGATCTCCCCGTCCATTCCCCTGGAAGATCAGCTCAACCTGGAAAACTACAGGGAACTGAATAATTACATGATCCGGAACCACATTCAGCCGGAGGATTCTTTTCTCTGGGTGCGGGAGGAATTTTATCAGGGTGACCCCGGGAAGTGGGACGGATACGTTGTGGTCCACGGTCATACGCCGGTTTTGAAAATGAAACGTTTCATTGCAAAGAACGGACAGAGGAATTTCCTTTTCGTGGAAAATGACCTGTGCATCAGGAAGGATGAAAAAAGCGGCAGGATCGTTTCCATTGATATCGATTCAGGATCGGTGGTGAGCGGGAGGCTGACCGGACTGGGATTTTTCATCGATGAAGAAGGGGAAGATGAAGGATCCGTCAGGATCCGCAGCCTCACGGTCACCACAGAGGAAATTTTTCCGAGGGACCTGGGCCCGGTGTTATAAAAAGATTTGATTGTGAAGGACATCAAGGTCATCGGTTTTGATGCGGACGACACACTCTGGGTGAATGAGCCCTATTACAGGGAAGCAGAGGAAGCATTCGTGCGGCTGGTCTCCCGCTACGGGGTGGCCGGAGATGTGGCGGGAACACTCTACGAGACCGAAATGTCCAACCTGGAGTTGTACGGATACGGGATCAAGGCGTTCATGCTGTCGCTTGTGGAATGCGCCATCCGGCTGACCGGCGGGAGGGCAACATCGGAAACCATAGGGCAGATCCTGGGAATCGGAAAGGAAATGCTGCAGCGGCCCATCGAGTTGCTGGATGATGTGAAACCGGTCCTGGAAAAGTTATCACCCCGGTACAGGCTCATTGTGGTCACAAAGGGAGACCTGCTGGACCAGGAGCGAAAAATGACACGTTCCAGCATCTCCTCCTATTTTCACCACATCGAGGTAATGAGCGGCAAGAAGGAACAGAACTACATCCAGCTGCTCCGACACCTGGATATTGCCCCCTGCGAGTTCCTGATGATCGGCAACTCGATGAAATCGGACATCCTTCCGCCCCTGAAGCTGGGTGCCTGGGCCGTCCATGTCCCATACCATACCCTCTGGGCACACGAAGAGGTGGATGAAGAACCGGTCAGTTCTCAGTTCCACCGGGTGGACAGGCTCAGGGATGTGCCTGCACTGCTCCCGCTTTCCCGGTAAGATGATCCGGAAATCCGCTGCAACGTCAGCGGTTCATTCCTGTCTTTACAGTTTGGACAGATTTTTGTACTGACGTATCCATACGGATCAAAAACAGCGGAACAATGAAAAGACACAGATATATCATCGCAGCACTGCTGTTGCTGACACTGCTCGGTGAAGCCACCGCTCAGACAGGGATCGGCGCGAGGGGGATCTTCGGCATGTCGGGAAACTCATACGGGGGGGCTGAACTTTCGATTCAGAAAATCGGCCGGTATGAGCTAGACCTGGGATGGGCGAACGACTCATGGAAGTTCACAGGACTGAAGCTGATGAATTTCATTCCAGGACGGAATGTCGGCCTGTACGGCGGAGCGGGGGCGGGGATCGGCTATTCCCGCTTCTACGATGAATTCTTCGGGAACTTTGCGCTGGACCTGGGTGCATACGTTCTCATCGGCCCTTTCCAGCTGGGGCTGGACTGGCGGCCGGAATGGAACCTGTTCCATTATTCCGGAAGGGACCTTGCCTTCAACCTGGCCCTTAGCGGAAGGATCGTCTTCGGGAGACGGAAACTGTGATCAGCCGTTGAAGTTGCGCACCCGCTCGATGCGCATGGCGAACGGAACATTGTCATGGGAAAATTCATATTCCACGGCAAAGTTCCCCGCCGACCTGGACAGGGCATCCAGGGCCGATCTTTCCAGAAGGGAATCAAGTATCGCGCTGTACTGCCTCTCCACCACCAGCCTGATGGTCCCGTAGTACAGCTCGGTGATCATAAATACCCTTCTGATGCTTCCGTCATATGCGCTCCACCGGGTGGCTTTCATCTGTTCGAGAAGCCGGTCAATCCGGATGCGCAGCAGATCCCCCATCCGGCGGACCTGCAGATCCCCGAAGGTGAATTTGCTGATTTTCAAGGACTTGATTTCTCCGGTTATCGCCCCAATTTTGGGGTGCCGGAACTCGCTGACGAACTCCACGTTCACATCGACGGTCCTGGTGGCAAACTGTGCCTGTGCCAGCTGTGTCTGGCGGCTCTCGTCCCTGAGCTGCTGCCAGGATTCCCTGTCGATTAGCCCGGCATCCAGGAATGCGGTAAAGATCGTGTTGGGCATTCCGTCCCTGGTGAAATCGGGGGGACCGAACACGGAATCCCATACCAGGTCACCCAGGGTGATCCCCTCGTGGGATGCGGGGATCAGCTCCAGGTCGTAGGCTGATCTGAATTTTCTGATCTCCATGGCAATGAGATTGGAATGTGTTTAAAGGTCAGCATTTTTTTGGTCCAGTGCAAACAAAAAC
>DSDZ01000528.1 GCA_011048475.1 Bacteroides sp.
GGTCATCATCATCATCCTGAGCGCGGCGGGGACCAACCGTTTCATGTCACGCCAGAAACGCATGAGTCCGGTGAAAGCGATGCCGTAAAATGCCAGGGTGATCAGCGTGAAGGTGGAATTCAGCCAGAGGTGCGGAAAAAACGCTGAATAATCCACGGGTCCCTCCGGAACCCTGAAGGTCCCCGCCGCGCTCAGGATGATGATGATGACCGCCACCGGGATCAGGAAGGCCACCGGAAGCAGGGCGGGCCGGCTGAGCAGTTTTCCCATGAAACGGAGCCTGGCATAGTGCAGGTAGTTCTTCATCCGCAGGGCGGCGATCACGTCGGCCGGCCGCACGTCGCGGGGACAGTACCTGCTGCAGTCGCCGCACTGGTAACAGAGCCAGACATCTACGTTCCCCAGGAGCTTTTCCTTCAGTCCCCATCCCGCCCAGATCATCTCCTTGCTCGGGAAAGGCCTTCCGGCCGGCGCCAGGGAACAGACCGCGGAACAATTCCCGCACTGCATGCACTGGTTCAGCTGCGAACCGCTCATGCGGCCCACCTCCCTCTTAAATTCAATATCAGGCTTTACCTCCAACATATTCATTACCTAACTCCCTAATCCCCTAACCACCTAACCCCTAACTTTCCTAACGTTCGCGTCAGCGAACATTCCTCTCGTTCGCGTCAGCGAATAACCCTCACATCCCTTTATATGGATTCGGTCCCACCGAAACCAGCTCTTTCTCATATTCATTGATCATCCTGCAGATCTCATGATGGCCTGTGATCTCCACAAACCGCGTCCTGATCCTTTCCGGTTCCAGCATCATGGTTGCCAGCGCGTCCGCGAGGTTCTCGCCCCGTTGTTCCGTCAGTTCGCTCCCCTGCATGAAATGACACTGGTAATTGTCACCCGGCATGCAGCCGATCATCAGGACCCCGTCGTATCCCCCGGAAAGCGCATCCTTGATCCAGACCACATTCACCGATCCCAGGCAGCGCACCGGGATGATGCGGGCATACGGGGTCAGCCTCAGCCTGTTCATTCCCGCCACGTCCAGGGCGGGATAGGCATCGTTTTCACACACAAAGACAAGGATCCTCGGTTTTTCCTCAAACGCATCGGGCATGGGGACGGACCTGATCATCGCCGACACCGAATTGATGGAGAAATCGGAAAACCCGATCACCCGTTCCGGACAGGAGCCCACGCAGATCCCGCACCTGCGGCACCGGGCGGGATTCGGCAGGGGTGTTCCCTTTTCGTTCTCATCGTAGCTTCCGAAGGGGCACTCTTCGGTACAACGCTTGCAGTCGGTGCAGCGCTCCATGTACAGTTCCGGAAAGGTGCGGTCGCCCGCCCGGGGATGCACGCTCTCGCCCCGGGCAACGCATTCGATGCACTGGATGGCTTTAAGCATGGCTCCCGCCCCGTCCTCCCTGCTTGCCTGGATCTCCATGGGCGCCCTCACGGTCCCCGCCGCGTAGATCCCCGTCCGCCTGGACTCATAGGGAAAACAGATGAAGTGGGAATCCGGGAAGGCATACTTCAGATCGGGAAGTCCCTCTCCCGCCCTGTACTGCAGATGAAGATCGGTGGTGGTGGAAGGGACCATCCCGGTGGCCAGGACCACCATATCCGTTTCCAGCATGATCCTCTCGTCCAGCGAGGAATCCCCGACGGTCACCTGCAGGGCGTCGTTGTGGCTGGTGACGGATTGCACCATCCCCATGGTCATGAAGATGGCATCATCGGCCTGCACCGCCCTGTAAAAGTCCTCCTGGAACCCTGTGGTCCGGATGTCCCTGTAGACGATATATACCCTGGATCCGGGATTCTTTTCCCTGACATACAGCGCCTGTTTCAGGGCAGCGGAGCAGCAGTAGGCGGAGCAGTATGGCAGGTGATCCCTGTCCCTCGAACCAGCGCACAGGATGAAAAGCACCCTGTCCGGGACCGGCTGCTCTGCGGCAAAATGTTCGAACTCCTCCAGGGTCTTCACCATCTGGCTTATCCCGTATCCGAGGGCTTGCAGACGGGAAGGATCGTAAGGTTTCCAGCCGATGGCCACCACCAGGGATCCGGCCCTGAGCAGGGTGCCGCTGCCCTCCTCCAGCGCCACCGTAAAGTTACCCGGCTCGCCCGACACGGAAACGATGGTGCTGTTGAGGTGGACCTCCACCAGCGGATCAGCCTCCACCCCTGCAATCAGTTCCTGCACATCGGGATCCCGGAGTGCTGTCTCTCCGGCGATCACGGGGGACAACCTCCGGATGCAGTTCGCGTATCCTCCCAGGCGGCCGGACTTTTCCACCAGGTGGACCCGGTACCCGGCCGCAGCTCCCTCCAGGGCGGCGGTTAGACCGGCCACTCCCCCTCCCACCACCACGATCTCCCTGTGGACCTGCGGGGGAATGTACGGTGCGGGAAGGGAGATCTGTTCCAGCTTCGCCAGTCCCATCCGGATATAGTCTTCCGCACAGATGCGGGTGTCCTCATGGCCCGCCTCCATCACCCAGGCCACCTGCTCGCGCAGGTTGATCCGTTCCACCAGCACCCCGTCCATTTGAAACAGCGGGGCCTTCACCCGGGGCGAACAGGCTGCAATGGCGATCCGGTCCAGTCCCTTTTCACGGATCATTCCGTGGAGCTTCCCCAGTCCCTCTTCCGAACAGAGCGCCTGGTGGTGCATGCAGGCAATCCCTTCCGCCTGACCGGCTGCCAGCGTGCAAAGCGCCCCTGCATCCAGGCTCCTCCCGATGTCGCATCCCGTGCAGACTGCCAGTCCCGTATGGATCCCCTTTCCCGTCATCCGTATTGCTTCAATGCTTTCAGGGCAGCAGCGGTTGCATCTTTCACCGTTGTGGACACATCCATCGGCCTCCTGCAGCATGCAGCCACATGGATGCCGGGGGCCTGGTCGTCCGAATAAAACCCGTAAGTTCCCGTGTTCAGGGCCGGAATGATATGGTTGGGGACCAGTCCTGCGGCCAGCACCACCAGATCGAAGGGATCCCTCCGGCGCACTGCTGCCTGCATGTCCTCCACCTCCAGGAGCAGTCCGCCGTTATCCCCCCGGCTGATGCGGCCCACCTTCCCCCGGGTCAGGGTCACAGAAGGTGCGCTGGCGGCCCGGACCAGCAGGTCTTCGTTCCGTCCTGTAAGCCTCAGGTCGATGTAAAAGATCTCTGTGCGTACGTCCGGGCAGTGGTCGGCCAGGGTCAGGGCATGCTTGATGGATGCGGAACAGCATACCGCCGAACAGTAAGGCAGGTGATTCACATCCCGGCTTCCCGCACACTGGACGAAAGCGATCCGGGAAGGCATTTTTCCGTCGGAGGGACGGGCCAGTACCCGGTCCCCCGTCGAGATCCCCGGGAGCAGTTGTTCGAACTCAAGGTTCGTGACCACATCCGGCTCCTCTGCGTAGCGGTAGTTCTCCAGCTCGGACGCATCGTACAGGTGCCAGCCCGTGGCTACGA
>DSDZ01000525.1 GCA_011048475.1 Bacteroides sp.
CATAAAAAAGAGTAATATGAATTTCAGAAACTGGTTTCTCTTCATCTTCTCCGTGTTTTTTCCGATGACCGTATCAGCTGCGCCGGTTACGGCAGACCCTCCCGGTGTCCGGGTCTGGGAATTGATCGAACTTACATTTGAAGCCGAACAGGAGTACGGCAACCCCTACGCGGAAGTCACCTGCTGGGTGGAGCTGGAAGGTCCTGCTTTTTCAAAACGGATTTACGGCTTCTGGGACGGAGGCCGGCTATTCAGGGTCAGACTGGTTCTCACAGAACCCGGGAACTGGTACTGGAGGAGCGGCTCGAACCAGCCCGGGGACAACGGACTGAACGAAAAGTCCGGTTCTTTCAGGGCCTTCGGATGGTCCGAACAGGAAAAGCTGCAGAACCCGAACAGGAGGGGCTTTGTGCGTGCTTCTGAAAACGGACATACACTCTGCTATGCGGACGGGACCCCGTTCTTTCTGACGGGCGATACCTGGCTTGCCGCTTCCACCTGGAGGCTGCCCTTCAGGGGTGCCCCGACAGCTGAGGACTATGTGCCCGGACCGGGGATCGGATTCGAGGATGCAGTGGCATTCCGCAAAAGACAGGGTTTCAATTCCATCAGCATGATTGCCGCGTTCCCCAACTGGGAATGCGATAAACATCAGGCTACTTATGCCGATTCCGCGGGCATTTATCTGAGAAATGCCTGGGAGAAATTCGGGTATCAGGTTGAAGGCGGAGAGCTGACTTCCAAGGATATGCGCGACGAATACGGGAACCGGCCTTTTCAAATGTCAGAACAGCACCCCGGGGTGGCCGATTTCGACCGGATCATCCCTGCTTATTTCCAGAGCCTGGACAGGAAGATGCAGTATCTCTCCGAGCTGGGATTTGTTCCCCTGCTGGAAACAGTGAGAAGGGACAACTGTCCTGCCTGGAAAGCCTATTTCGAATTCAATGAATCCTATGCCCGCTACGTGCAGTACCTGATTTCAAGGTACGGGGCATACAATATGATCTTCAGCGGTATCCACCTGGACTGGATCCCTGAGAAATACAGCCTGACCGCCGATGAGTTCAATGAGGCACTTACCCGGCACCTTGAAAAATACGGCCCGCTGCCATTCGGACAGATGCATACCACGCTGATCAATAATTCCACCTACCTGCAGTTCGGCCACCATACCGACTGCCCGTGGCTGACCATGCACAGCGTGGGAAACAAACCGCGCGATCACCGGGTTTCCACTGCCCTGGAAATCCTGTTCAACCTGCAACCGCCCTATCCTGCCATCAATTTCGAACCTTACTATACCGGATGGGACCACGAGATCAATATGCCCGGAGGAGAGCGTCCACCGGCTAATTCCGCCCGTGACAACTATTTTTCGCGTGCACAGATGTATGGCTCGGTGCTTTCCGGGGGACTGTCGGGACATGTGCACGGCACCGCGGCATATGACATCACCTCCACCGGCGAGCCGGCCGGTATGCGTCCCCATATCTGGGATGCACTGCTTTACGAATCGGGAAAGTACATGCGGCATCTGAGGACATTTGTCCTGTCAGAGGGCGACAGGTACCAGGCTTTGCAACCTGCATCGGATCAGATCGTTCCCGGGAAGGCTCCGGGTGCTCCCGAAACGGGACTGGACGGATGGGCGTACATGATGCGGACCCCCGATGATGAATTCGCCCTGCTGTATTTTGAGAACCGTTCGGTACTGCCGGTTCTGAAGGGATTCATCCCGGAAACGGAATACCTGATCCTGTGGTTTGAGCCGGTGACCGGGGAGTGGCAGGAGCCGGTAAGGGTCAGGGCAGATGACAGGGGAAATCTGGAGATCGGAGCATTTCCCTGCGGACAAAATCCCTCATCCGCCGATCATGCGGCCAAAATAACGAAATACTGAAAAACAACACTGTCATGAAAAAAGCTGTATTCTTATTTCTTTCACTCGCAACCATTTCCCTTGCAGCGCAGGACCCCAGGCCTGAAGTGTGCTCCATTCCCAGCCGGTTCGAGCGGATCGAGATCGTGCGGATGGGACCGGGGACCGATATGCTGGAAGGGCTG
Source organism: Bacteroides sp. (assembly GCA_011048475.1). Lineage (GTDB taxonomy): Bacteria > Bacteroidota > Bacteroidia > Bacteroidales. The sequence goes on from DSDZ01000525.1 coordinate 2,068, forward strand.
AGCCGGTTTATCGAGGAGAATCATATTCTTAACGGAGTGGTCCTGGCAGGGATCGGTTCAGTGACCGATTACCATTTTCACGTGGTAAGCGACAAGAACCTTCCCCCTGCCGAAGAATACCCGAAGGCTTCCGTGCCCATGGACCTGATCGCCGTCCAGGGGTACATTTTCAATAAGAGGGTGCATGCACACATCACCCTTTCGGACGAGAACAGCGTGGTGGGTGGCCACCTGGAGCCTGGTACCCGGGCACTGACTTTTTTTATCCTCACCATCGGGGTCCTGCCGGAAGACCTGGAACTGGAACACCTGGACAGCATATCTTTGCCCTGACAGCCGGATTCGACATCTGGCAACGCGCCTTGTACTCAGAAACTGACCTCCTGAAAACTGAACTGCTGTGAAGGATCTGTTTTATACTCATCGATATAGGGCGAATATGTACGGACAGAAATTCACCCGGCAGAAGGATGAATATCAATGATTCTTAGAAAACCGTTACCCCCGTTGACGGATCCTTCTACCCCGCCCTGATAATTGGCAAGCATCCTGCCAGTCCATAATGCTGCGGAAGCCAGTGGTGATCCAGGTCGGGACTCATCCGGGTATCATCGGAATACATATATGCATGGGTGTTTACAATTACCTGGTTGGGTGCTCTTCAATGACCCCGGAGGACCATTCCAGTACCTTGTTTCTGGGTCCGAATTCCAGCGAGACCACCAGCCACTGGTTCCCTCCTGCCTTAAAGGTGTACCATACATTGGCCACTTTACCCTCCTCGAAGGCACCTCCAGAATCGGCATCCCGGCTGTGCTTTTCATAGGAGAAACGGGAATTGAAAAGTTCTGTATTCCTGACATCCGCCTTACCATTTGTACCAATGTCATGGTTTCCCATGCAGAGCACACGGGGCACCTTTCCTTCCAGCAACTCCACGGTATTCACAGCGACTTCCCATTCTGCCGGAACATTGTTGTTTGTAATATCTCCCTGGTGACGGACAAAAGCGATGCTATCAGAATTTTCGGCGATCCATTCTGTCTGGGCGTAAAATATTTCCGGAAACGGTTCTGAATAACTCTGTGTATCCTGAAGCAACACGATCCTGAATGAATCTTCTCTTTTACAAGAAGTGCTGAAAATCATCACCAGCACTTTGAAGTAACTAAAAATCAACTTTCCCATTCCTTTACATGTTGATATATGTGCTCTGTATGAGCGTTTTAAACTAAGAGATTTTTTGTAAGACTATGATCTTGATTCCCGGAATTCTGTACGTTGTACAACCGGTTGCTCCATGACAGCACTGCAATGCATTAATTTTAATTTAGATTTAATTAAATTTGGAATATGTGAATCATACAGATATTCTGCAAAGAACGAAGTGCAAAATCTAA
>DSDZ01000462.1 GCA_011048475.1 Bacteroides sp.
ATGGCGTGCGTGTACTGGAGGAAACCACTGTGAAACTGATCATGAGCGATCAGATGCCTGCAGGTGTCACCTACCAGGATGGTTTAGATTACGGGCTCGGGGGAGATGTGGTGCTTGAAACAGGTGAATACGGCTGGTCAGGAGCAGCATCCACCGATTTTTCGGCAGATCCTAAAAACAACCTGGTAGTACTTGCATTCACGCAATACACTCCATTCATGGGGGTTCCTTTTGCTGAAGAGTACCAGAAGTTCGTCAGAAGTGCATTGCCATCAGCACCCTGATCCCTAAGGCTTCTGGCGCCTCAGAAAGTATCTGATCCAGCGAGCCAAGGGTTTCATAATTCCAGTTCGAGTTTCTTCCGGCCCGCTTTCCGGGAATGATATGCAATGGTCATACTTCCTTTCCCGGAGACAAGGAATTCGTATTCCACGTGTCCGAACCCAGGCACCTGAGTAAACTGGATCTCGGGCTTGTACTCCTTGTAAGAGACCACGTCATTGTACCTGTCCCGGATCTCTCCTCCCGCCACCACCTTGATGTTTTTTCCATTCACGGCAAGGATATCTTTGGGGTAGAGCCCGTTTTTCACCGTTTTGTATGAGATGGAAGGCATGGCCTTGCTGTTGGTCAGCCGGATCCTGATGCGGTGCAGGTTGCCGGAGATCTTTTTCTTCTCGAACACCTCCATCTCCACTTCGGGCGTCTGTTCAGCACTGAACAGGACCGCGCTCGCCACCCTGTGCACTTCATCCTGCAGCATGAACGGATGCGGAAGGCGGGAGCTCATCTTCACCCAGCCCCCGATCTCAATCTCCCCGTAGATGGGGTGATCGTAAGGCTCCCATTCTTTATACAGCTCTCCGTGTGCCACATTGTCGTTGAACTTCAGCATCTCTTTCTGTTGCCCGGTGCTTTCCCGGAAAAAGCCCCCTTCTTCCCCGCCCCGGTCTCTCCCATCCGGGCCGTAGGTCTGGGACTCCCGCATGAACATTTCACCCACCAGGCTGTAGGATCCCAGCAGGTTATCGGTAAAGCTTGTGAAATCCCCGTATGTGGAATAGAGGTCCTGCCATACCACCAGGTACCGGTATCCCGGGATAATGGCTTCGGAGTGCTCACCCAGGAAATCATATACGGCCAGGTCGCCGCGGTTGAACTCTCCCAGGGCTTTTGTTCCCGGTCCCCTGAGGATCATTCCCCCGCTGTTATGGAAAGCCCAGACCATGATGATGTTGGGCCGGTTGAGCAGGTATTCCCCGATTGCCCTGATGCCTGATCCGGAGAAGGGGTAATTCCCCGATCCGTTCTGGACATAACCGGGCGCCCAGTTGTATCCCCAGTTGCGGTTGGGATCCACATACCCTTCCGAGTCCTCGTTCACCTGTCCGTCACCGTCATTGTCGATCCCCTCCTGGCCCAGCAGGGTGTACTCTCCCTTTTCACCGGGTGCGACACGGACCATCACCCTTGGATCATCCGGGTCCAGTTTGTACTCCCCGTTAGGATCTTTTTTCCTCATCCGGCAGATGTTCCCGTCCCCGTCCAGATCATCGGGGAAATCTTCGTCGAACAATCCGTCCCTGTCGTCATCCTTGGGGATGCGCAGTCCCCGGTTTGTGCTGGGCGTATTGGGATCCTCAAAAAAATGGTACCTGCCGTCCACGTTCACACATGGGATGATATAAAATGCATTTTTGTCCACCAGGGTGGTGATCTTTTCATTCTCGCCGTATTTGGTCAACAGCATGTTGGCAAGGTACAGGCATACCTCACCCGCCTGGATCTCGTTACCGTGAATGTTCCCGTCCACGTACACACCCGGTTTTTCCGAGTGGTTGCCGGTTTCCGGATTGTTGATGGTGATGGCCCAGATCTCCCTTCCCTCTTCACTTTTTCCCACCACTTCGATCGCTGAAAGTTCCGGATAAGCCTCGTGAAGCTTGTGAACAGCCTCCACAAGCTGCGCGTAATCGTAATACCGGTCGAACCGCAGGGGAATGGTGATTTCCGGGTCGGCGTCAAAGACCGGGTCGGCGTCAAAGACCGGGTTAGCGGCAAAGACCGGGTTGGCGGCAAAGACCTCTCCGGCGGTCGAACCGGGAAAAGCTCCGGATGCTGCACTGAGTGCGATGCTGCATATGGTCGTATATGCAAAGAACTTGATATTGTGAGGGATGTGTGTCTTTTTCATGGCCATTATCCTCCAATGTTAACAGTTGTCTGATCACTGCCTGCGGATTTGCTGTTGAGGCGTACCCGGATATCGGTGCTTTTATCTGCCCGGACCAGCCAGGTCAGCTTTTTCCGTGATTTGCCCTTCATTTCGTCCACCGGGGTCCGGGGATACCCTGACAAAAGCGTATATCCGCCGCCTTCAAGTAGCACCACGGCAGGGGCGGGCTGCTGGTTCCTCCTTCCCATGGCAGTGGGGAAGGGGAGGAGCGATGTATTCTCCACCCATACCTCCAGCTGGTAGACACCGGCTCCCTTTGGGGTGACCCTGGTCTCATTTATTCCGAGGGAAGGGAGCCTTTCCGCCAGCTTAAAGATCCACGGAAGGTGAATACCCAGGATGGAATCCGTGATGGAGCAGGGAGGGGTGGTTGCCATATAGGGGACGAATCCACCGATCTCCACTTCTCCGAGCCGGGGATGCTCGAATTTTTCCCATTGGACGAATCCCTTACCCCCCAGTGCCTGGTCCGAATAATCCAGCATCGCTTTTTCCTTCGGGTTGGCTTTATTATCTTGATTTGTGTCCTCCCCACCTTTTCCCTTTTTGGGCATCTGTTTCACCATGTTTGCCAGTTGTGCCGGATCTGTCTGCCCACCTTTTACGCTGGCCATGACTTCTTTGGCTGAAAATTGCTCCGGAACGCCGGCTTCTTCCATGAATGCGGCGATTTTTTCTTCCCCCAGGGCGAGAAATTCTTCCGAAGTCATTTTTTCAAGCTGCTCCGGACTTAAACCGCTGCCTTCCTTTTCCTCCCCTGCAGGTTTGGGGACTGACCAAAGGTCCATGCTGAACACCGGTACACCCAGGTGATAATAACACCAGAGTTCGAAGGAGCCATCCCTTGCCCTTTCCGGATCAAACCGTTCCTCTTTTGCATTCTTTTCCTCCAGGTACTTTTTGTAGTCTTCGCTGAGCATGTTGTAAAAAGCCAGGTCCTCTTCCAACGGATTCACCGCGGCTCCCAGTCCCAGAAATCCGGCCACCATAGACTCATCCACAATCACCCCCTCAGGTACCATGGGCTGGACAAGTGCAATGATCTCTTCCATGGAATAGGTTCTGTCGGGATCCGCCCCGAACATCTCCGCGTAACGCTCAGGGATCTCGATCCGGCTCAGGTCCACTTCCCCCCTGCGTCCTCCCCTGGGCGGGGTATGACAGAAATTGGTTGCTCCAAATGCAAAGGTCATGGCAATTTCGGGATGGGCATAGGC
>DSDZ01000532.1 GCA_011048475.1 Bacteroides sp.
CCCACGGAGTATTTAAATACGATCGTATCCATGTCCTCCATGATCGCCCTTGAACTGCGGTCGTCTCCATCCCTCCTCAGCATGATCATATCCTCGTACTCCTCGCCCGTAATACTGGTACCGTTCTTCCGCACATAGAGGTAGGACACGCCGATGCCCCTGTAATAATCGGACGGGATGCCCGGATTGATCATCCTGGCATTTTCGGGCCTGGACGGATCGGAGCTGATCACCTGGTTCCTGAAAACCGACTCCCATTTCAGGATGGCCTGGTAGGTGGGCTTCAACATATACTGGTTCGGGGTCCAGGTCTCAAAGAACTTCTGGAATTCATTCTGCTGAAAATAGGTCTTCCCGAACCAGATGGTAAAGATATGCTCCTCGTTGCTGATATCTGTAAAGATGGTGGGCCAGGCCGTATAACTGAAACTGCCGTCCAGGTGGTAGCGGTAATTCTCGGACGTGTTATGCATGATCCGGCGGAAATGACGGGCAGCCTGTACCAGGTCTCCCTGGGTCAGGTACATCTGTCCCATCAGGGCATGCATGGCCCATTCGTTCCAGATGGTTACCTCCCAGGTAATGTCGTTGTTGTTGATGTAATGATTCACCCCGACCGCCTTGACCTGGTTTTCCAGTTGTTTGGTGAAATGATCGACCACCAGGTCCAGGTCCCAGTAGTTCTTTTCCAGTGATATGGGTTCATTGTAGGTGGTATCGTTGTGGTAACCATCCTTGTCAAAGACGATGTGAACGCTGTCAATGTAGGTCCCGGAAGACTCCACGTAATTCATGATCTCCTCCATAGTGGTGAGTGATTCGTGAATGTAGGGCACCTTTCCGTAGATCCTGGCCGCATTGAAATAGGCCCAGGTCCTCATGCACAGTGCCTCCCCGTATAACCGGTCATAGTTGTCCACCGGGCTTTCCGGATCCAGGACCTCCGGATGTTCCCGCTGAAGCACCAGGATGAAGTTGTTGGTGGCCGAGATGAGCTTGAACAGGTTGATGGGGGAAGCATAGATGTTGGTACGGGAGGGATTGAAATTATATATTTCCACCATATCGGCACTGGCATTGGGCGTCACCTCCAGCAGGTCCCCCCGCAGTTCTCCCAGGATGAACAATTGCTCCACGAGCTTTTGCTGCAGTCCGTACATTCCCATTTCAATGGACCTGTATTCGTACCAGTCATCAAAAAGCCTGTCTTCCGTGATCTCGATCTCCTGTTCCGGGTCGAGGAATTTCTCACAGGAAGGCATCAGCAACAAGGCCAGGCCCGGGAGCATCAGAAGGAGTGTGTATTGTTTGAATGCTTTCATCTTTCTTTGTTTTAACGATCACTATAATCCCAGGTTGATCCCCAGCAGGAACTGCCTGGGAACCGGCGTCAATCCGTAATCAATCCCCTGGTAAACCCTGGAGAAGGAAGAGGAAAACTCCGGGTCATACCCCAGGTAACCGGTGAAGGTGTAGACATTATTGGCGGAGACATAAAACTCGGCATTCTTGAACATCAGGAACTGCGAAGGGATCCTGTAGCTCAGTTTGACGAATCCCAGCCTGAGGAAAGAACCATCCTCGATCCAGCGGGTGGAAAAACTGGAATTCCCCACCGGATCCTTCCACAAGGCCCTCGGGACATCTGTTTCCTGGCCTTCGTACTGCCACCTGCTGAGTACGTGGGTGCTCTGGTTTTCAAGGCCGGACATCTTTTCATTCTGGAACCTGACAAAGTTGAACACCTCGTTCCCATATGTAAAATGCAGGGATGCGCTCAGGGTCAATCCCCTGTATGAAAAAGCACTGATCACCCCTCCGAAATAATCGGGGATCGGGGAACCGATCTCGGTCTTGTCGAATTCGTCGATGATCCCGTCAGGCTCACCGGCTGGTCCCGAAAGGTCCTCGAAGATCGCATCGCCGGCACCGAACGGGATCCTCCTGTTGTTGACCAGATTTGCAGCCGCAGCCTCTTCACTGGAGGAGAATACTCCTTTGTAAATATACCCGTAAAAACTGTTTGCCGGAGATCCTGTCTGGTTCACCTTTTGTCCCCCGGGCACATCGAAGACCAGCCGGTCGCCCTTGATCTGGGTGACCTCGTTCTTTACCGAGGAGAGCACCAGGTTCAAATCCCAGTTGAATCTCTTTCCGTTGACCAGCCTGACGAAACTGCCCAGTTCCCAGCCCCGGTTCTGCATGCTGCCTCCGTTCTCAACCTTGTACTCATATCCCAGGTATGCTTCCACCGGGCTGAAAATAATCATGTTGCCCGTATTTGAGACGAAATAGTCCACATCCAGGGTGATCCTGTTCCCGATCAGCGCCAGGTTCAGTCCCCCGTTGAGCATCTCCACCGTTTCGTATGTCAGCAGCGGATTGGGCAACACGGCCGGGTAGAGTCCCACGGTCTCCCTGAACCTGACTGCCGCATAATAGTCTTCGGCGGTCGATTCCCCGAAATCATCATTTCCTGTTCTGCCAGCAGTAAACCTGATCCTGAGGTCCTCCAGCCAGGCAAGGTCCCTTAAGAACGGCTCGTCGGACACCCGCCAGGCCACCCCGCCGCTGTAAAAAAGTCCGAAAGGCATACCGCCCAGCCTCAGGGTATTCACTGCCTCCCTGCCCACCCGTGAGGATCCGTCCAGGGAAATGCTGGCGGTAATCATGTACCGGTCTTTAAATGCGTAGGTCAGATGCTCATAATACGAAACCCAGTTCCAGAGCCGGTTCTCCCCCCCGATCTCCCTCAGGTTGTTCTGGCCGTCCTGGAGGTCCCTGTATTCATCGTTCTCATGCGCATTCTTGGTCAGTCCCCAGTCCATCTGGTACCTGTTGTTCATCAGGTAGAATCCTGTATTGGACGTCAGCTCGTGATCTGTACCGAAGGACCTGTTGAACATCACGAAGGTGTTGTTGAACAGGGAAGTCAGGTCATTGTTGGTGGCCTTCGATACGTTGATGGCCTCCTCGTTGTAATATCGCTCCATCCCCCTGTTGGGCTGAAAAATCCTTTCCTTCAGCACATCGTACGTGAAGCTGAACTTGCTGATCACGGAAATATCCCGGTTGATGGTCCCTTCCGCCCCCATGTGCGCGGTAAAACTGTAATTGTTGTTGTAGGCTTCGTAATTCTCGATGGTGGCCAGGGGATTGCTGACCCCGATCTCGTCCGCTTCCGCAAGGATCTCTGTCTCCCGCTCCTCCACATCATACTGGTAAGGATTCAGGAGGGGGGATTTTGCCAGACTGGTCATGATCGGGCTGGTCTCCTTCACCATGGCCGATTCCTTCAGGTCCGAGTTGTTGTAATTCAGCGACACCCCCGCATCCATTTTCAACCAGGTAAAGATGTTCAGCCGGCTGATAAAACGAAGGTTGTATCCCTGGTATCCCGTGTTCCTGATAATTCCTTCACTGTCCAGGTA
>DSDZ01000531.1 GCA_011048475.1 Bacteroides sp.
GCCACAATGTTAACGTTCTTTACCAGTTCATCGATGTTTGGCCTGCAGCAATCCCAGAAATGGGCCTGCATTCCTACACCCGTGACCGGACCTCCCATTTCCTTTATCTTCAGAATAAGATCCCTGTATTCCTCCGCCTGGCCCCAATTATATTCTACGTTGTAATCGTTTATAAACAGTTCGGCATCCGGATCGGCAGAACGCGCCCATTTAAAACAGTTCCAGAGTATTGAATCCCCAACTGTGTTTCTCAGATGATCAGCATGACCGGTTAAAGGTTCATTAATAACATCGTACTCCTTGATAATACCTTTGTAACGTGTTACTTCCCTGATAACCCTCATTTTGCAGGTGTCAGTTATTGCCTGTGAGGTTGGAAGTTCCCTCACCCAGGCTGGCATGGCATGATCGTCATCTCCCCCCCAAAGTAAATTATGTCCTCTCAGATCCCAACCCACTTCACGGGTCCATTGGACCGCGTTTTCAAAATTGGTGTAGTTGGGTTCCGTATGCGTGGGCTGGATGCCACTCCACTTGAAAGAATTGCCCGTTACACCGTAATTGAAATACTTGTACATGGCTGCTTTCATCCATTGTTCCTTTGAAGGTACTGTTGAAATATCCGGATCGAAATATCCAGTCTCTGAGATATAATGGTTACCGTCCAGTGTGGTTAATGCAGCTCCACCGCAATTTATCCTTGTTACCTCTGAGCTGATAAGATTTTCTATTTCCATACCTTTTATTGCAGCATTGTCAAGTGAAGCCTTGAGTTCAATACTGATCGAATTTTTTGTGGCGGTTAGGACAATGGCGGTATCGATGGCAATATTTTTACCTCCGGCCTCTTTATACGTATCGAAATCATCAAGAAAAAGCTGGCCATCCACATGAACATCAAAGATCCTTGCTCCGGCTGTGTTGTGATATATCTCGGCAAATTTCAGGGTAATTCTGTATTCCATTCCTGTTGAAGCGGGAATGGCATAGGCCAGGTAATCATTCCATCTTTCTGTCTGATAGATCTCAGCATCCTCATCTGCCAGAACATCGCTCGATGTACTGTAAGAATTTCCCATGCTGGCTGATCCTTCGTAAAAGTCAAAAGCTATTCCAAGTGGAAATTCGTTTTTCTTCATCCGAATGGATACCTCACCGGTATACTGATTACCGTCCTTATCAAAAATCTGTATACCAAATTCACCTTTTCGTAATGTGTCAATCCTTTCCTGTGCATTATCATACCATGCCTGGTAGGACTGACCCAAAGCCTGGTCTGATGAAAAAATGTTAATTCCAATAAAAACTAACGCACCAGTAACAAAATAATCAATACCTATTCCTCTCATTGTTCCGTTCTTGAAATAATATGTGCATGTTTCATTTATTGAACCCATGCCCTTCCTTCCTCTGTCCTTCTCCAACGAAAATACCCATCCAGCACTTCAAGCGACTCAGCTCCGGGTACCGGACCTACATGCGGGGTCGGACCAAGATACATTACTTCGGGATTTGATTCGCTGAAGGCCGGCCATTCCGGAACCGTTTCCCCGTTCGGGTCTCCGTATTTGGCGAAATTTGTCCAGTAGGTACCGATGGCTTCTGAAAGTTCCAGGTCCGATTGTGTGGTATTCGGATTATTGGGATCCAGGTTCATGAAAACGTAGGGGACATCCTGGCCATGGGGTGATCCATAACCATAGCGGGGGGAATCTTCCGGGTAATCGGGATGCTGATCGAAATAGTAATAGAATACTTTTGAAGTGCCCTTGCTTGACTGCAGGCGTGCCCAGCTCCAGGTGTGCCATCCAAAAGCAGCATCGCGAACCAGGTCGCGAGCAGTTCTGGGAACGTTTTCCTCTCCAACAGGATACGCCGCCAGCAATTCATCAGCGAATTCCCCGTACCGCTGATTCACGTCATTCATAAACGCTTTCGGATCACTTGTCCGGGTAAAGCTGGCTCCCTCATCAGAATTGTACCCTACCAGGATGGGAACATCGTTGAATTTTCCTTCATCGTATAAAACATATTGATCGTCAGGAATAACGTAACCATCAATGATCGGCCATGCACCCCCCATCCCCATCCCCAGGGGAAGATTTTCAGCCTGGATGTTGCGCATTTCGGTAATGGATGAAACTCCAAGCCTTTTCATATATGCTTCCCCGTCAGCTTCTGCCTGTTCCAGGGTTTTCATGTTTTCGCCCGGGTATGTTACTGGCCGGGGAGGACCAAACGACCCGCCACTCTGGGAGATTGCCCCGTGAAATAATCCTTTTGCCAGGGGGGATGCACATAACATACTTACCGCTATACCCCCTGCTGATTCTCCGAAAATGATCACCTTTCCCGGATCTCCTCCAAAAGCTGCGATGTTTTTCTGTATCCACTCGAGACCCGCTATCATATCGAGCAGACCATAGTTGCCCGAAACATGTTCAGGACTTTCCGCGCTCAATTCCGGGTGCGCCAAAAACCCCAGTTGTCCCACACGGTATGCTATGCTTACCAGCACAACCCCTTTTGCAGCCAGTTTTGCACCTTCGGTAACCGGGTCTGCAGGTGAACCGAAACTGAATCCTCCTCCGTGGATCCACACAAGGACAGGTATTTTTTTGTCAGCGGAAAGAGCGGGTGTCCAGATATTGAGGTACAGACAATCTTCACTTTTCCCGGAAGCAGGATTACCTCCCTGATAAGCTGCAGGGGCATATGCTGTTGCCATTTTCAAACCTTCCCAGGGCCGGACAGGTTGCGGTGCCTTCCAGCGCAAATCTCCAACTGGTGGTGCAGCAAACGGTATCCCTTTAAAAACGGTTAAACTGTCCTCCATGGTTCCTTGTACAATCCCCTGCTCAGTTTTGACCTGACCAGGTGGGAGGGATGAACAGGAATGCAGGATGATCAGGAATGAAAATGTGAAGAGGAATGTTATTCTTTTCATGGGTCTGATTTCTAAATGGTGTTTTTACAAGATCTCCGAAAGTTGGGCAAGCATCGAATATGGAACAGTTGACGCCACGCAGACCAGTCCTGGGCACCATGTCTTCCTACATACCGTCCGTAAAAATCAGTTGTGCAAACTCGTGCAGTCCGCGTCGCCAGCTCTGCCATTCATGGGCTGTTTCCCGGGAAACATAAAAGTGCGTATTCAATCCGGCTTCTTTCAATGCTTCAGTATCCGCTTTGGGATCTCCTCCAAAGCCCATTCTCCGGTTTTCAAGTTCCCGGCTTCCATAACTGATGAATACGAGCTTTATCTTTTCTTTAAATCCCGGTGCATTTTCCACATCCGTGGGACTGAAACTCCCACCGCTGAACATTCCTGCATAAGAGAACATTTCCGGGTGTGCAAGCGTGATAATCCGGGTTTGCATTCCGCCCATGGACAGTCCGGCCATCGCACGGTGCTGAGGATCAGCC
>DSDZ01000138.1 GCA_011048475.1 Bacteroides sp.
CCCCCAGTCCCAGGATCCCCGAGATGACAAACCCGATGATCCCGCGTAATACGGTGGTCCCGACCACCGCGAGGAACCCGGCATCGGTGAAAAGTCTCAAAACCGTGACGAGTGTGTCCTCAGGATGCGGCAGCACGAATGCAGAATCGAAATACAGGGCCAGGATCTTCCAGATCGCCAGCATCGTGAGGACCGACCCAACACCGATGTACTGCTTTTTAGTAAATGAAATCTTCATCGGGCATTTTCCCTCCGATAATATCTGGATTCATGTGATAAAAGACCTCCAGGTACTCCGCCACCTCCGACCGGATCCTGCCGGCCCTCACAAAATTGAGATTGGATCCCGGGATGGACTTACGCGCGACTTCCGCATCGGGTAGGATGTTGTGCTTCACAATCAGCGCCGCCGCACTGTCGGGATACTGATTGACCCAGCGGGTTGACCTTTCGTAAGCCGCAATGAGCCGTTCCACCTGTCCGGAATCCTCCAGCGCTTCAGCGCTGCCCAGGAAGGCCGTCTGGGCCATGGGGATCCCCTGCAGCCGGTCCCATTCCCGGTTCAGATCAAGGATGGGCCGTACATTGCTGTTGCGATGCATCACCAGGCTCACCAGCGGTTCGGAAATTACGGCAAGTTCAGCCTGTCCGGCAGCCACAGCATTCGCCAGGTCAATGTGGGTGGGGAAGCTGTAGTCGAGCGTGACGTCTGTATCCGGAGTGATCCCGTTCTTCTGCAGCAGGTGACGGAACAGCACATCGGGGGTCATCCCCCTGGCCATTGCGTAAACCCGCTTGTTCCGGAGATCATCCCACCGGGTGATGGCTGTATCGCTCCCGAACAGGTAAAGCGTTCCCCATACAGGAATTGCGATCAGCCTGTAGTCCAGTCCCTTGTTGTACAGGATAGCCGCCATGGTGGTGGGAAGGATGGCATAATCCGCACTCCCGTCCAGCATCATTTTCCGGACCTGCATGGGCTCGTTCAGGAGCTCGATCCGCATTCCGGGATGATCCGCCCTGCTGAGGCTGTCGATCAGCCGGATCATCCCCATGGAGGAAGGCCCCTTCAGCGTCGCGATCGTCCAGGTGTGATCAACGCGGGTATCTTTTGCCGGATTGCCGCAGCCCAACAAACCACAGAGGATGAAAAGGAGAATGATGCTGCGCATGGTCTCGAAACTTTGAGCAAAAATATCCAAAACATGTGATTTCGGGCAATTCACCCAAAACTCTTTTTATTGTTAACAAAATAACACTATTTTTGTGCGGCGGTCCACAATCAGGACCACACCTGTACTGAGATTAGGATTATATTCTTAATCAAGGTTTTATATAGTATTCACATCTAATCCAAAGGTATTCTGATGGAAAAGAGCACAGAAAGATCATTTACCCTCCTTGCGGGATTCACACAGATTCGTATTCCAAGATTTTTTTACGGAGCAGCCATCTGCCTGCTCGGGTTATCACAGGTCGCCTACAGCCAGGACACAACCGTGCAGGGCACAACCGGGGAAGATACCGCCCCGGATTCGGCCTCCCTTTTCTCAGATCCCATTCCCCTGGGCGAGGTGGTGGTCTCCAGTCTCAGGGTCGACCGGGAAGTAAGAAAAGTACCGGCCTCCATGGTGGTGGTAAAGCCCCATGACTACCAGAAGCAATCGGCACTTTCCCTCTCCAGTGTCCTGGACAAGGAGCCCGGGATCACCGCTGGAGGCGACGGGATCTGGGCCACCAATATCAACATCCGCGGCTTTGGAGAGAACCGCCTGGTATCCCTCATCGACGGGAACAGGGTGGAGACGGCCACCGATCTGACCGCTTCACTGAGCATGGTGGATGTGAATGATGTGGAACGGGTGGAGATCATCAAGGGAGCGCGATCGTCACTCTATGGCACCGGAGCCATGGGCGGGATCGTGAACATCATCACAAAAGACGGCCATTTTGCCGAAAGGCCCTACCTCTCGGGGAATATCATCTCGGGATTCGCATCAGCCAATACCCTTTTCTCCAACCATGCTGCCATTGAAACCGGCTCCCGGAGGTGGTACCTCAGGGTGAGCGGCACCCGCAGCGATGCGGATGACATCCGAACCCCGGAAGGCGATTTGCCCAACAGCCAGTACACCATGAACAACATCGCTGCCAGAGTGGGCGTGAAACCTTTTACCAATCATTTACTGAAAATACAGTACCAGCGAAACTGGTCCACAGACGTGGGCATCCCGGGCGGGGATGCCTTTCCCGGTCCGGCCGAAGCCACCTACACGGATATAAGCAGGGACCTGCTTGCCGCCAGCTATGAAATCACTGACCTCACGGAGAGACTTTCCTCGGTCAAACTGAACTACTTCACGCAGTACATCTATCGGGAGGTATCCATGGTACCGAATACGGTGTCGGAATCGACCCTGCCCAACGGGAACATCCAGCGAACCACTCCCGAACTGATCACCCCTCTGGGGATACACCTCACAAACGGACTGCAGTTGCATAGCACCTGGGAATTTACCGAAAGGAATACGCTCATCGCGGGAATCGACGTCTGGGGACGCAATCTCCGCACCGAGCGCCAGAAATACATCATGGTCGAAGTGCTGAACCCCGACCGGGAAGTCATCCTTACCAATCACCTGGAACGCGGCGAAACGCCGATCCCCACGTCAGGTTTTCAGAGCGCGGGGATCTTCCTGCAGGACGAGGTCCACCTGCTGAACGACCGGCTCACCCTCGTTGCGGGCGGACGTCTGGATGAGATCATTGTAAAAAACGAGCGGGGTTTCGATGTGGATTACCTGGTCGTGAACGGCACCCGGAACGATTCACCGCCCACACGGCGGGTGACTTTCGAGGAGAACAGCGAACAGAACCTTTCGTGGAGCGCCAACGCGGGCGCGCTGTACCAGTTGCACAGGGACATTAACCTTTCGCTGAACGTGGCACGCTCGTTCAGGTCACCCTCCCTGGAGGAACGGTACAAATACATTGACCTGGGAAATTTCGTCCGGTTGGGCGACCCCTCCCTGGATCCTGAAAAAGGCATCTCTGCCGATCTGGGAGTACGGATGTGGAATCCCGGCTTCAGTTTCCAGTCAGCCGTCTTCGCAAACAGGATCTCTGACATGATCGTGGAGAGCCCGGGGGAATTCGTTTATACCCTCGTCTCGGGAACCGAACCGGATACGATCCCCGCGCTGATCAATTCAAATGTGAGCAAAGCGTTGCTCTACGGCTGGGATATCAATTTCGAGTATCACGCATATAAAAACCTCGTCCTGTTCGGATCAGGATCCTGTGTACGCGGCAAAGATACGGAGGCGGATGAAGACCTCCCCATGATCCCTCCCCTGAACGGACGGGCAGGGATCCGTTACACGAACCCGAAAGCAGGATCGGTCGAGCTGATCCTGCGC
>DSDZ01000136.1 GCA_011048475.1 Bacteroides sp.
CCTTTGGGATCAGTCACGCCCTGACCGGGCTGGTGCTGGCCATCCTGCTTGGACTGGTGATCATCGGAGGGATTAAACGGATCGCGAAGGTAACCTCCACCCTGGTTCCGGTAATGGCCATCTTCTATTTCATCGGGGCGATCCTGGTGGTGGCGACCAACTACGAAAACATACTTCCCTCGCTGGGATCCATTTTTTCCGATGCATTTACAGGCAGCGCAGCGGTGGGCGGTTTTCTGGGTGCAGGATTTGCTTTTACATTCAACAAGGGAGTCAACAGGGGATTATTCTCCAATGAGGCGGGCCAGGGATCGGCTCCCATAGCCCATTCGGCCGCCAGGGCCCATGAACCGGTTTCCGAGGGAATGGTGGCCATCCTCGAACCATTCATCGACACCATCATTATCTGTACCCTCACAGGCCTGGTCCTGCTCTCTTCCGGGGTGTGGAACGAAAAGATCGATAACAAGTTTCAGTCGGCGGACCTCTATGTTCTAGATGGGACCTATTCCGAGACAGATCATCAGGACAGGATGCTGCTGGGCCGCTTTTTCAGCAACGATACCACCGTGGACCTTTTCACGGGGACCCTGATCATGGAAAAGGGCATGCCCGTTACCGACGGGATCACCCTGATCCACGCGGAATCCTTCGCTGAAAATGTGATGGTACATGCGGGCGATTCGCTATTCAGCGGGGAAATCCCGGTCGTGGCGGGGAAGGTTCAATTCAGTGAGATCTCTTCCATTACGGGAGAGGTCTATATGACAGGCCGATCCCTGCTCCACAGCGCTGCCCTGACCACTGAGGCATTCAAACGGAGCATCCTGGGCGACTGGGGCCAGTACATCGTTTCCATCGGATTGCTGCTGTTCGCTTTTTCCACGGCCATATCCTGGTCGTATTACGGGGACAGGGCGGTCACTTACCTGTTCGGGACGAGATACGTGATCATTTACAGGCTGATCTATGTGGTGGGTTTCTTTGTGGCCTCTTTCACCGACACCACCATTGTCTGGAACCTTTCATACATCACCATTGCACTGATGACCATCCCGAACCTGATCGGACTGCTGATTTTGCGGAGGGAGATCAGGCAGACGATTGCCGAGTACTGGATCGATTTCAGTTCGGCATGGCCCCGGGAAAAGATTCCTGTGAGGCGTTGACCTTATCTTTCCAGCAATGCGATGTTCTCCACGTGATGGGTGTGCGGGAACATGTCCACCGGCTGGATCTTCTTCAGGGTAAAATCCCGGCCCAGGATTTCCACATCCCTGGCCTGTGTGGCCGGATTGCATGAAACGTATACGATCCTGGATGCTGTGCTCCTCAGGATCTGCTCCACCACCCCGGGGTGCATTCCTGCCCTGGGGGGATCGGTGAGGATCACGTCCGGGCGGCCCTGCCTGGTGAAGAAATCACCCGTCAGAAGCTCTTTCATATCCCCCGCAAAGAAATGGGTGTTGCCGATCCCGTTGATCTCCGAATTGACCTTTGCATCCCCGATGGCTTCCGGGACCGATTCAATCCCCACCACCTTTTTCGCCCGGCGCGCGATGAAGTTGGCAATGGTTCCGGTTCCAGTGTACAAATCATACACCATCTCATTACCGCTGAGATCCGCATATTCCCTGGCTTTCCGGTAGAGTTCCAGGGCCTGCAGCGAATTGGTCTGGAAGAAGGACTTGGGACCGATCCTGAAGAGAAGGTCCTCCATTCTTTCAAAGATGTGGTCCCTTCCCGCAAAGAGCTGAATATCCAGGTCGTACAGCGCTTCGTTCTTTTTCGGATTCACGGTGTACATCAGGCTGGTGAGATCCGGGAATTCCTGCCTCACCGATTCAAGCAGTTCGTACAGCTCCGGAACATCATGCTGCACCGACAGGATGACCATCACTTCACCCGGGGTGGTGTTCCGGATGATCAGGTTCCGGAGCAAACCCTCGTTGGTCCGGTGGTCATAAAATGAAAGCTTCTTTTCCAGGGCAAGCCTCCGCAGGTGGTTACGAACCTGGTTGGTGGGCTCATCCTGCAGGTGGCAGGTCTCGATATCCACCACCTTGTCATAACGGCCGGGTACATGGAGCCCCACCGCATTGGTATGGGGAAGCGGTTTTTCGGAGGATATCTCACCGGGGAGGAGCCAGCGGTGATTCGAGAATGTGTATTCCAGCTTGTTGCGGTACCCGGTGGTGCGGGCGGAAGGCAGGATGGATTCCACCTCTGGGATCTCGATCCCTGCAATGTGCCTGAAGGCATCCACTACCTGCTGTTCCTTGTAATGCAACTGGTCTTTATAGGCGAGATGCTGCCAGGAACAGCCGCCGCAAATTCCGAAATGGCTGCAGAAAGGGTTGATCCGCTGATCCGAATAGCTGTGGTATTTTACGGGCCGGGCCTCCATGTACCGCCCTTTCTTTTTGGTTACCTGCAGATCCGCCACATCCCCGGGAACAGCTTCTTTCACGAACACCACCACCTGGTCCACCCGGGCAACAGATCTTCCCCCGGCCCCCATGTTTTCGATGGCGACCTTTTCCAGAAGGGGCAGTTTCTTTTTTCTTCCCATGATATAAATCGATAGGCTCCGACCTGCAAATTTAAGATTGCCCGGGCAAAATATGCCGGCCGGCTCGGCGAATTGTTCTATTTTTGCCTGGAATCGAAAAAAATGTTCCCCTGCAGGGAATAAACAGGATAAAACGGAGGATAGATGATATCGGTTGACAATGTGAGCGTCAGATTCGGTGGATTCGTCCTGTTCGACGGGATCAGCTTCCAGGTGAACGCGGGCGACAGGATCGGACTGGTGGGCCGCAACGGGGCCGGGAAAACCACGCTGCTGAACCTGATCGCCGGCCTGCAGAACGCTGATGCGGGGAAAGTGGTCAGGACCCCGGGGAAGACGGTCGGATACCTTCCGCAGCAAATGCGCCACAGCAGGGGAAAGACCGTTTATCTCGAAACCCTTGACGCATTCTCCGGGCTGCTCGGGCTGCGGGATAAGATACACAGGATAACCACCGAGCTGGCCGAGCGAACAGATTACGATTCAGCGTCCTATCTTTCCCTCATCCAGGAGCTGGCCAATGCCAACGAGCTGTATGAACTGGAAGGAGGTCATACCATGCAGGCGGATATCGCACAGACACTCACCGGACTGGGATTCAGGGCCTCGGATATGGACAGGCCGGTGCACGAGTTCAGCGGAGGCTGGCGCATGCGGGTGGAGCTGGCGAAAATCCTGCTTCAGAGGCCCGATTTCATATTGCTGGATGAGCCCACCAATCACCTGGACATCGAATCGATCCAGTGGCTGGAAGGATTTCTCGGCAGCTACCCGGGAGGGGTGTTGATCATTTCCCATGACCGGGCCTTCCTTGACCAGGTGACCAACCGCACGATCGAATTGTCC
>DSDZ01000144.1 GCA_011048475.1 Bacteroides sp.
CACCTGCTGTTTGAGTTCACCCAGGGGACCCTTGACGGTCACCATGTTGTTTTTGTCCACATCCACTGTGACTCCCTGGGGGATGCTGATCGGTAAAATTCCTATCCTTGACATCTGTTTCTCCTTTTCCTTTAATAAACATAGCAAAGCACCTCACCGCCGATGTTCAGGCTCCTGGCTTCCTTGTCCGTCATCACACCCTGCGACGTGGAAAGGATGGCCACACCGAGTCCGTTCAGAACCCTGGGGAGATGGTCCTTGTCCACATACTTCCGCAGCCCGGGTCTGCTGATCCGCTGAATGTGCTTGATGGCAGGGGTTTTGGTCTCCGGATTGTACTTCAGGGCGATCTTGATATTTCCCTGGGGACCCTCCTCCTCGAACTTGTAATTGAGGATATAACCCTTCTCGAACAAAATCCGGGTGATGTTCTTCTTCACGCTGGACGCAGGGATATCCACCACCTTGTGACCTGCCATCACGGCATTTCTGATGCGGGTAAGATAATCTGCAATGGGATCTGTCATATTTCTCTTATTTAAAATCTTTTGTCATTGATTACCAGCTGGCTTTTTTGATTCCCGGGATCAATCCCTCCGAAGCCATTTCACGGAAAGTGATCCTGCTGATCCCGAACTGGCGCATGTATCCCTTCGGACGACCCGTCAGCTTGCAGCGGTTGTGCAACCGGATGGGATTCGAATTCCTGGGAAGCCGGCTCAGCCCCACATAATCTCCTTCGGCTTTCAGTCGTGCCCTTTTTTCGGCATACTTTTCCACCATTTTCTGGCGCTTTACCTCACGGGCTTTCATTGATTCTTTGGCCATATTTCTCTATTTTTTATCCGTTTTGAACGGGATCCCGAATTCCTTCAGAAGGGCGGTCCCCTCTTCGTCGGTCTCCGCGGTGGTCACAAAAGTGATCTCCAGTCCCATGATCTTGATGATCTTGTCAATGTCAATCTCGGGAAAGATGATCTGTTCCGAGACACCCATTGTATAGTTCCCCTTTCCGTCAAACTTTGAACCAACCCCGTTGAAGTCGCGGATCCTGGGAAGCGCCACATGGATCAGCCGCTCCAGGAATTCATACATCCTTTCACGGCGAAGGGTCACCTTTACCCCGATGGGCATCCCCTTTCTCAGCTTGAAGTTGGAGATGTCCTTTTTGGACAGTGTCTGCACGGCTTTCTGACCCGCAATCAGCGAAAGTTCCTCCTGTGCCGTCTCGATCAGTTTCTTGTCAGCGATGGCCTGACCCACACCCTGGTTGAGCACGATCTTCTGAAGGCGCGGAGCCTGCATGGGTGAGGTGTAGCCAAACTGCTTGGTCAGGGACGGAATGATCTCCTCCCGGTACTTTTTTTCCAGCGTGGGTGTGTATTTCTTCTCCATGTTACCTGATCTCTTCACCTGATTTTTTTGCATATCTGACTAATTTATTCCTGCTGTCGGACTTCCTGCCGACCCTGGTCGCCCCCCCACCGGAAGGATCCACCAGGTTGAGATTGGAAATGTGGATGGAGGATTCCTGCCTGGTGATCCCACCCTGGGGATTCTTGGCATTGGGCTTGGTATGCCTGGATACCATGTTCACTCCTTCCACGATGGCCCGGTTCTTGTCACGGTCCACGCTCAGGACCCTTCCTTTCTGTCCCTTGTATTCGCCGGTAATCACAATTACCTGGTCTCCTTTCCTGATATGGATTTTTTTCTGCATCTCCCTGGTCATTTAAGTTTACAGCACCTCCGGTGCAAGTGAAACGATCTTCATGTACTTGTCCCGCAGTTCCCTGGCCACCGGTCCGAAGATACGGGTGCCCCGCATTTCGTCCAGGTTGTTGAGCAGCACCACCGCGTTGTCGTCAAACCGGATGTAGGAACCATCCACCCGCCTGATCTCCTTTTTTGTCCGCACCACCACTGCTTTGGAGACGGTTCCCTTTTTCACTTCTCCCGAGGGGATGGCGCTTTTCACACTGACCACAATCTTGTCGCCGATGGTCGCATAACGCTTGCGCGTACCGCCGAGCACACGGATGCAAAGGACCTCCTTGGCTCCACTGTTATCTGCGACGGACAGTCTACTCTCTTGCTGTATCATGATTACTTCGCTCTTTCAATGATTTCCACCAGACGCCACCGCTTATTCTTGCTCAGCGGCCTGGTTTCGCTGATCCTGACCGTATCCCCCACGTTGCATGTGTTCTCCTCGTCATGGGCCATGAACTTCGTGGTCTTGTTGACGAATTTCCCGTAGATGGGGTGTTTCACCTTCCGCTTGACCGCAATCACGATGGATTTTTCCATGCTGTTGCTTACCACCACTCCGATGCGTTCGCGCCTGGTTTTTGTCCTGTTTTCCATTTTACTTATCACTTTCAGATTGCGGATTCGACTGCCTGGCCCTTTTTTCTGTCTTCAGACGGGCAATGTTCCTGCGGGTTTCAACGATCTTCTGAGGATTATCCAGCGGAGAAACCGCATGGTTCATGCGAAGCCTGACCAGCATGGTCTCTTCGTTCTCCAGCCGTTCTTCCAGGTCCTTCTCTGTCAATTCTCTGATTTCTGAACTCTTCATGGTCTGATATCTTTCCGGATTTTTTTATTCCTCCACATAATCCCTGCGCACCACGATCTTGGTGGTGATGGGAAATTTCTGCGCACCCAGCTGAAGCGCTTCCCTGGCTACATTGATGGGAACCCCTTCCACTTCAAAGAGGATCCTGCCGGGGGTGACGGGACATACGAACCCTTCCGGAGCGCCTTTCCCTTTTCCCATACGCACTTCAGCGGGCTTCTTGGTAATGGGCTTGTCGGGGAAAATCCGGATCCAGAGCTGCCCTTCCCTTTTTTCTCATGCCCCCCTTGGGTTTCACATTGGAAGCCCCGATGTTGGGTGAGAGGTCCCGCTTCCCGAAGATCTCGCCGTTGCAGATCCATACCTTGATCCCGATCACTCCCACCTTGGTGCGGGCCTCGGCCACGGCATAGTCGATGTCTGCGCGGAGGGTGTGCAACGGGATCCTCCCGTCTTTGTATGTCTCCGAACGGGCCATTTCCGCACCGCCCAGACGTCCGCTGATGAGCACCTTGATCCCCTCGGCACCCATGCGCATGGTGGAGGCGATGGCCATCTTGATGGCTCTCCGGTAGGAGATCTTCCCTTCCACCTGGCGGGCGATGTTGTTGGCGACGATGGTGGCATCCAGCTCTGGCCGTTTCACCTCATAGATGTTGATCTGCACCTCTTTTTTGGTGATCTTCTTCAGCTCTTCCTTCAGCTTGTCCACTTCCTGTCCGCCCTTGCCGATGATGATCCCCGGGCGCGCGGTGTTCACCGTTACGGTGATGAGCTTGAGGGTGCGCTCGATGATGATCTTGGAGATGCTGGCCTTGGCCAGCCTGGCG